>NZ_CAUQJA010000030.1:0-20678 GCF_963518475.1 uncultured Streptococcus sp.
TATATTAGTATATCACAGCTGCTTTTTCTTGTCAACACTTTTTTGAAACTTTTTTAACTTTTTTTCATTAAGTGTTCCAACCACAACATACTATAGTCCGTACGGGATTCGAACCCGTGTTACCGCCGTGAAAAGGCGGTGTCTTAACCCCTTGACCAACGGACCAGAGTTGTTTTCAACTCTTACTATTATACAGGCTTTTCTAACTTTGTCAACTACTTTTTTATCTTTTTATGTTTTTTTGTATGACTTCCTATTGAGTACGGATATCAAACTCCTTAAACACAATACGTAAGTCTCTTAATACTCTTTGACGCCCTCGGAAGCGTTCATGTCTTAGGACCCGTTCTAACTCTTCTTGTTTGTCTTTACTTTGTTTGCTTCTATAATCTCTTAGTGTTTCATGAAAGAGATAATAATCATCTAGACACAGACCTCCCTCACTGATACGATGACTAATCTCACCTACTTCTTCATACGGTTCTTTATCATATCTTCGTTTTTGACTTTCCTGCTTACGGATATAGTCTAGGATTCGATTCCGAAACTTGGTTTTGAAATATTTTCTTAAACGAGGAATATCTTCTGCCAGATCTTCTTCTCTGCTAATCAATTCATGTAAGCAAATCATACCCTCTTGGTCCCAATCCGATAGTTCCCATAAATGGAGATGATATTCATTTCTACACTTATATACAATTCCCTGGACTTCTTTATACAATTCTTTAAACATAACGTTCCCCTTTCTAGATACAGTCTAACAGATTCAGAAACACTTTTGTCCCATTTCCCCATTCTGTTCCCTACACCGTCTAAACTGCACAAAAAAAGAGAGGTCTTGCCTCTCTTTGGGTTATTTCTCATCATTCATTTTTGACTTTACTTCATCATAGGATAGTGCATGTGATTCCTCTTCTACTGTTTCAGGCATCTTTCCTGTTTCATAAAGAGATTTAATTTGTGTACTATCCAATGTTTCGTATTTCAATAGTGCTTCCGCAATCAACTTGTGAGTTTCACGATTTGACTGAATAATTTCAGCAGCTTTATTTCGTGCCTCATTTAATAATGAACGAACCTCTTCGTCAATTTCATAAGCTGTTTGTTCTGAAATTGATTTTTGAGGACTCTGTGCACCAAACATAGCATGGTTTCCTTCATATTGAACTGGACCAAGTTTTTCACTCATACCGTACTCTGTAACCATTGCACGCGCCATTTGTGTCGCCTGTTCAAAGTCGTTTGAAGCTCCTGTAGTTTGGACATTAAAGATAATTTCTTCGGCTACACGTCCACCCATTAAGCCAGCCAATTGCTCTTTCATATCTTCTTTAGATAGAAGCATTTGATCCTCTTTAGGAAGTGCAATCATATAACCGCCTGCACGACCACGTGGTACGATGGTAACTTTATGCACAACACGAGCATTCGACAAGACTAGACCAACAATGGTATGTCCTGCCTCATGGTAGGCAACCAATTCACGTTCTTTTTGTGAAACTGTCTTATCTTTCTTAGAAGGACCAGCAATAACTCTATCCTCTGCTTCATCAATATCTGAGGCATCAATTATCGATTTATTGCGACGAGCAGCGACTAAAGCCGCTTCATTCAATACATTCTCTAAATCAGCACCAACAAAACCTGGAGTTTGTTGAGCCACTAATTTCAAATCAACATCTTCTGCTAAAGGCTTGTTCTTAGCATGAACTTTCAAGATTGCTTCACGACCCTTAACATCAGGACGGCCAACCAATACTTTTCTATCAAAACGTCCTGGCCTCAAAAGGGCAGGGTCTAGTACATCTGAACGGTTTGTCGCAGCAATGACGATAATCCCTTCATTTCCCTCAAAACCATCCATCTCAATCAAAAGTTGGTTCAAGGTTTGTTCACGTTCGTCATTTCCTCCGCCAAGACCAACTCCACGTTGACGTCCAACAGCATCAATTTCATCGATAAAGATAATAGCTGGTGCTGCTTTTTTGGCATCTTCAAAAAGAGAACGAACACGACTAGCTCCAACTCCGACAAACATTTCTACAAAGTCAGAACCTGAGATACTAAAGAATGGAACACCTGCTTCTCCTGCAACTGCTTTGGCAAGCAAGGTCTTCCCTGTTCCCGGAGGTCCCTCCAAAAGAACACCTGCTGGAATACGGGCTCCAAGTTTTGTAAATCGTTTTGGATCTTTTAAAAATTCAACAACTTCAACTAGTTCTTGTTTTTCTTCCTCAGCTCCAGCAACATCTGAAAATCTTACTTTAATATCTTCTTTATTTGCAGCTTTAGCCTTACTACGTCCAAAACTCATCGGGTTACGGCTATTATTTCCTCCCATATTTCCCATCATAGAGAATAGGAAGAAGAATAGAATACCGAATGGCACAATGGATACAAGAATATTAATCCACATACCACTTGAACTTTCATGCTTAACAGTTACTTCCGCCTTATGGTCAGAAGCAAGTTTTTGCAATTCTGATACTGTAGTATCTGAAGGAAGAATAATACTTGAAAATTTCTCTACTGTTGTAGCAGAAGGAGAAAAGAACTGGATACCTGTTTCTTCTTTACTTGTTTTAGGATTTTTATAAACACCTGAAACTTCGATAACACTGCCATTTGGTTGGTAAGTCAATTCTTTTACATTGTCATCGGTAATTTCTTTTACCAATTCTGTATAATTAATTTGCTCACTTTTCCCTGCAACACTACCTGTACTAAAATACTGGTAAGCTGTAACTAGGAAAAAAATAAGTAATAACCATAGAAAAGGATTTTTAATTAAACCATTATTTTGTTTTTTCATTAAAAATTGTTCTTTCTAATTTGAATATACTTCTTCTTTCAATACTCCAACATAAGGAAGGTTACGATAGTTTTCTTTGTAGTCTAAACCATAACCTACTACAAACTCATTTGGGATAGTAAAGCAGGTATAGTCTGCCTCAATTTCTACAACACGTCCCTCTGGTTTATCCAACAAGGTTGCAATTTTAACAGAAGCAGCCTCTCTTGCTTTAAACATATCTCTTAAACTCTTCAAAGTTTGACCTGTATCAATGATATCTTCTATAAACAGAACATGTCTTCCTTTGATATCTTGAGTCACATCTTGCTTGATATTGATGACACCACTACTTGCTGTTCCACCATGGTAGCTAGAAACCATCATGAAGTCCATTTCAATATGTGTATCAATATGTTTAACCAATTCAGCCATAAAAGGAATAGATCCTTTTAAAATCCCAACTAAAATTGGATTTTTTCCTGCATAGTCTTTAGTGAGTTGAGCACCTAATTTTTTAGCAGCTTCTGTAATTTCATCGTGTGAAACGAGGATTTTTTTAATATCGTTTTCTAACATTTTTTTACCTATCTATTTTTTCTATATAAAGTACAGTGTTCATTATATCATTTTTCGTGTTTTTACTCAAATTACTGGTCGCAATTCCCAAAATTGAGACAATTTCACCAAATTGCTCAATAATCAGAGCAGATTTCCGCTTTTCCATAGGGATTTTCAAATCAATAAATAGACGTCTGAGTTTTTTTCTATACCCATTTTGAATCAAAAAATCTCCTGTTTTTCGATGACGAATGTGTATTGATGTTTCGCGTGAAACAGGTACCTGCTGAATTAATTCACCTTCTAAAGGAAGTCCAAAGGAAAATAAATAACCTTGGTAAGATACCTGATTTTGATAGTGTAGCACAAGTTCATCTTCTTTTTCATCAGACTGAGGACTGATTTTACAAATCCGAAACTGTTGATACTCTTTTACTAATTCATAACCATTTTTAAGCGGATGACGATACTGGCTTTTAGTTTTTAAAATTTGTCTAACTTCTTCAAACTGAGCTTTCGTAAGATTCAAATCTGGAAAACGATTCAGATAAGTTTGAAGTAAAACTATTTGTGTAGACTCAGAGTAAGACAATAGCTGCTCTAAATTTTCTAGATCAATATTCTTAGATAATTCAGCTATAGCTAAGTCATAATCTAAAATTTCATTGCCGATGCTTAAGATTGCATCTCTAAATCTAGGATTTTCTTTTTCTAATTCTGGTAAATAAGAATTTCGAATACGATTGCGAAAATAATGATTTTCCTGATTTGATATATCTTCAAAGTGAAAAATTGGTGGAAAGTCTTTTTTCTGAAAATGCAAGAAGGGCCGAATGATTTCTATCTCTCCGACTACTTGCTTCTCCTTAATTCCTGATAGATAGCGCAAGCGAGTCCCTCGAATCAAGCGCATCAAAATTGTTTCCACCTGGTCATCCGCATGGTGGGCAGTGACTAAGGCTGTCGCACCTGTCTTTTTCATGACCTCTTGAAAAAAATCATAGCGAAAATTTCGTGCACGCGCTTCTGAAAATTCTCCTGAAAAATTGCTGATATAAATAGGAAGCTCTGCTTCAGCAGCCAACTTCCTTAATTCCTTTTCTTCCCAATCTGATTCTACTCTCTGCTTATGATTCACATGAGCTAGAATCAATTCAATTTCTAACTCTTTTTGATACGTAGATAATACCTTAAATAGAAACATAGAATCTAATCCACCAGAAAGAGCTAGCACCACCTTAGCATGCTTTTTGAAATATCCATTCTTGAGAAAATGATTTAAAAAATCTTGTTCCCTCATTTTAGAACCTCATAAACATCCTTGGCTATCTTAGAAATCGTATCATAATCAGAATTTTTAGTGAAAATAGAAAGAATAAATGGAGAATCTGCATAGACAACACCAGTATCATGCTTAAATTCATCCGCATCTCCAATTTTATGAGCTACTTTAACAGAAACACCTTTGGCAATTCTCTCATTATCAAAATCTGTTTTAGTCAAAGACTCTAGCACAAATCCATTTTGATTATAAATAGCTTCCATAACTTTCCCAGCCATCTTAGAAGAAATCAATTTTTCTTTTGAATCCCAATCATCTCCCATAATAGCAGACATCTTAGACTTGAATGTGACATCAGATTGATTTGAAATGTAATATCCCAATAGATTATGAGCTACATTATCAGATTCTTTTGATACTTTCGTAATTAAATCCTTTAGAGAATACTCTTTATTATCCTCTTTTTTAGGAAGGCTACCACTTCCCTCTGGTTTATAAGAACCTGGAAAATCATTGACTGCAGATACGTATTTTATAGTCGTTTCTAACTGATAAAGACCCTCATTTATTTTTTCTTGCGTATAATAAAGATAAGGGAGTTTCAAAACACTAGCTGCATACATCTTTTCATCTTGATTGATACCAGCTTCTTTTCCAGTAGTCAGTTGCTTAACATAAATAGAAAATGAATCCTTCTGATATTTTTCCGATAACATTTCTTGGACTTTACTCATCCGATTATCTTCTTCAGAAGTTGATTCTTTAGCTACCCATCCAGTCTGATCAATATGTAGAAATTCTCTTCCTTCTACAAACATGGTCTTATCGATTGATACCTGAGAATAAGCTGATAAGGATGATTTCACTTCTTTTAAGTCATAAGGACTATTGTACAGTTTAAAATCAAATTCTAACCATACTTTTTTTATTGTTGGAGTTATCTCTGATTGATCATATAAAAATCGTTTGTCCGCAGCTATAAATTGATGATTTGATAGCTTAAATACCGGAATTCCTTGTTTATTTAAGCGCCACTCGGTTATTTGAAAACTTGTTTGGGGAGTCAATTTTCCAGATTCCACTACTAAATCTTCATTCGCATAAACAGGAACCTCTCCATAAACCATGGGAGAACTTAATTTTTCTCTAAAATAAATACCAAAGTTAGATTGTGAAAGGTAATAAATTTCTTTCGAAGTATAGACTACTTCTTTTTCTGTGCTAACGACTTTTGAAATGGTCAAAAAACTCGGTAACAACAAAATAATTAAGAATTTACGCATTCTTCCTTTCCTTTTCTTCTTGTAAACGCAATAGTTGATTTTTATCAGACAACTCTTCCAGCTTTTCATCCGATAGACTCAAAAATTGCTCTATTACATCTAATAAATTTTCCATTTTATCACCTTGGGAGCAAGTCAGGAATCGTATAAACAGCTTCCCGATTCTTAGAATAATAATATTTTGCACGCATGTATTTAGCAGCGTAATCTTCATCTTTCAACTTTGTAGCAAAAGCTGTCTCTTTCTCCTTTTCCTCACTCAAGATTTGATACTGAGTTTGTAAGTCTGATAACTGTTGACGTCTTTGGAGTAATTGGTGATAACTTTGAGCAAGATTATAAGTTGGTAAAATGAATAATAAAATCATCAAAATAAGAACCCAACCCATGAAACGATTACGTTTTTGTCGTTCCTTCATAAGATAGCGACGACGTTGATGTTCATTTTGAATAAAAGAATTATTCAATTGTACGATATTTTTAGACATTTTCTTCTACCCGTGTTTCACTGATAATTTCATACATGCCTGCTGCATCTTCTTTTTTTGTACTATCTTTCATCTCTAGTACTTTGACAAGTAGCAACTTATTGCCAAAGCGAATTTCAACTTGATCATTAACTTTCAAATCCGTTGAACTTTTGGCCAAGATTCCATTTACCTTGATTCTGCCTTTATCTGCTACTTCTTTTGCGACTGTACGACGCTTGATAATTCTTGATACTTTTAAATATTTGTCTAGTCTCATTTTTATTACCTCAAATTATTATTGTACCATTTTTATCCCTTTTATAGAAGAAAAATGTTAAATGGAAATTGCTTCCTTTGATTCTTTTATCTCTAATAAACTTTCTCCAAAAATGAGCAGATCTTCTAAAATTTCATAGTCCTTCTTGTTTCGGATATCAAATACAACTTCCATTAATCCCTTATTCTCAGCTATGGCTGCTTTTAGGTTTGTTGCGGATAAAGCTTTAAAATAATCTTGAGCCAAAAACAATCGCTGAGTGACTTTTTCAAATTGTACTGTAATCTTATTATCTTTTCTTTCAACACGTTGAACAAAGACCTTGTCAAGATAAGACTTAACCAAACTAATCTCTAAAAGATAGGCTACCACGTCTGGGTACTCTCCAAAGCGGTCCATCAACTCTTCTTGTAACTCTTCATAGTTGGCACGGTTGTCAATTTGACGAATTTTCTTGTAAATTTCAATCTTATGTCGTTGATCAGAAATATAGGTATCAGGAAGATAGGCATCAATTTGTAAAATCAACTCAGCATTCCCTTTGGTTCTTGTGTTCCCATTACCATGTCGTTTAGCAATAGCTTCCTCCAATAACTGCGAATACAATTCAAAACCAACAGAATCAATGAAACCAGACTGGGATTTTCCTAAAAGATTTCCTGCTCCACGAATCGAAAGATCTCGCATTGCAATCTTAAATCCAGAACCCAATTCTGTAAATCCTTTAATCGCTTCTAATCTCTTCTCGGAGACTTCACTGATTGATTTTTCTGGACGATACATGAGATAGGCATAAGCAATACGATTACTACGACCGACTCTTCCTCTTAACTGATACAAGGTTGACAAGCCCATATGATCCGCATTTTCAATAAATAAAGTATTGGCATTTGGAATGTCCACCCCTGTCTCAATAATGGTAGTTGTCACCAAAATATCATACTGACCTTCAATGAAATCCAGTAGAGTATTTTCTAACTGAATCTCACTCATTTGCCCATGAACATACCCAATCGAAGCCTCTGGAATCAACTCCTGTAATTCGGAAACCTTCTGGTCAATCGTGTCAACTTTATTGTAAAGATAGTAAACTTGACCTCCACGCTCCATTTCACGCAAGACAGCATCACGAATCACATTATCATTCTTTTCTAAAACATAGGTTTGCACTGGATAACGATTAGTCGGCGGAGTTTCAATAACAGACAAATCTCTGATTCCCAGCATAGACATGTGAAGGGTACGAGGAATTGGCGTTGCTGTCAAGGTCAGGACATCTACTTGTTTTTTCAGTTCTTTCAAGGTTTCCTTATGCTTGACACCAAATCGCTGTTCCTCATCAATAATCATTAAGCCCAAATCAGCAAACACAACATCTTTTGACAAAATACGATGTGTTCCAATCAAAATATCAACTTGACCCTTTTTCAATTTTTCAAGTGTTTCAGTCTGCTCTTTTTTACTTCTAAAGCGACTCAACACATCAATATTAACTGCAAAATTTTGGAATCGTTCCTTAAAATTCGTATAGTGCTGTTGCGCTAAAACCGTCGTTGGAACTAGAACGACAACCTGTTTGTGATCATTGACTGCCTTAAAGGCTGCACGCATAGCAACTTCAGTCTTTCCAAAACCAACATCCCCAACTAAAAGTCGATCCATTGGCTGAGAAGCCTGCATATCTCTCTTGATTTCCTCAACACTACGAAGTTGATCATCCGTTTCAATATAAGGGAAAGCATCATCAAAAGCATGTTGATCCTCATCATCAGCTGAGAAAGCAAAACCCTTCAACTGGCTGCGTTCAGAATAAAGTTTAATTAAATCGTCAGCTATATCCTCTACCTGGTTCTTAGCTTTTTGCTTTGCTTTTTTGAAATGACCATCATTTAATTTATTGAGTTTAGGTGCTTTACCGTCACTTGAAACGTATTTGGAAAGTAGATGAATCTGTTCCACTGGGATAGAGATTTGATCCCCGTTTTGGTATTGAACACTAACATAATCACGGTGAATCCCTTTGATTTCAATTGTTTCAATCCCTAGATATTGACCAATTCCATGGATATGGTGAACAACGTAATCTCCTTTTTCAAGTTCATTGTAATCTTTTAATCTCTCTGCGTTTGAAACATGTTGTCTTCGAAAACGACGTTTCAATTTCTTTTGAAAAATCTCATGTTCAGTTATCACCAGAATTTTTTCATCTACAAAATGAAAACCATGTCTGAGATTGCCCTCGATTAAGTTTACAGATTCTTTACAGATACTTGACTTATCTCTGGAATCCAATTTAATCTGGTATTCCTCTAAAACATCCTCCAATGTTTTACTTCCCATTGAATTGCTAGACTGCAGGATAATAGTATAATCCATTTTTTTGTATCTCTCAATTTCTTCTTTTAGAAAAGAAAATTGATTGAAAAACTCCTGCATAGGATATTGATTAAATTGATAAATTTTGTCAAACTTGAGATTTCCTAACCCCTTTTGCAGATTAGAGAACAAGGTAACCGGACTCTGTTTTTTATAGATTTGCTCTGTATCAGCAAAATACTGCATCTCAGAAAATGCTTTACTGTTCTGTAACTCTTCTGTAAAGTATTGTGCTAACTCCCTTTCAAAGACTTCATACTGATTCATCAATTTCTGATAATCATCAAAGAATATTGGGGTAACTTTTTCAATATAGTCAAAAACAGTCCATGTCTTGTCATAACACAAAGATAAAAATTTCCGTGAATCAGAATGAATTTGTTTTTGGTGAAAACTTGAAAGAATTTCTTCTAAGTATGATTTTAAAATAGGTGATAACGTTTTTGAAATTTGTTTTTCTAAAGCTGACTGTCCTCGTTGATAATCCTTTTCTCTCAAAAGTATGTCGCTAGCTGGAAAGATTGTAAGTTCTGTCTGATTTTCTTTCGATAATTGTGTTTCGACTTCAAATGACCTAATACCATCGACTTCGTCACCAAAAAACTCAATTCGGTAAGGTTCTAACTGGGATATTTCAAAAATATCTAAAATATCTCCTCGCAGACTAAATTCGCCCTGAGTTTGTACTTGAGTAACTTTTCGATAGCCTATTTCCTTTAACTGATGGATAAACACGTGTTGGTCATATTCTTCACCAACTGTTATTTTTACAATACTATCTTTAAATCCAGTCGGAGAGGGTAAAATCAATCGACTTGCTGCGATATTACAAACTAAAATTCCTTTCTTAGATGAATCAGTCAAAAAACGCAAGGCTTCAACCCGTGAAATGATTTTTTCTTGTGAAGACATCAAAAACTCGACCATAGGGGAGTCATCTACCAAAAATGGATAGACAAGTTCCTCACCCAAGACAGATATAAGATCACTAACAAGTCCTTCTGCTTCTCCATAAGTTGACGTCAACAACACAATCTTATCTTCCTGTCTCAAACTACTAGCAATTGCTAAAGCTTTTGTAGAAGTTGACAAGCCTAACATTAATTGTCTTTTCTTATCTGTCAGATTTTGATGCCATTTTTTTATCTGATCATTTTCTGAGAATAAATCTAATAAGGTCACCATTTATCCGTTATACCTCTGCATCGTTTTCTCAAAGTTTTTCTCTTGTAAATAGTAATTTACAGAATCGTCAACCTTGTCAATAGACTGTAAAATACCGATATAATCATCTTTGTCAAAGGTACTCAAAACATGGTGAACAACTGACATGCCATTTTTAGGTCTTCCGATTCCAATCTTAACACGGTTAAAGACCTGAGTTCCGATATGTTGAATAATAGACTTGATACCATTGTGACCACCTGCTGAGCCTTTTGCTCTTAAACGAATCTTTCCAACTTCCATGTCAAGATCATCGTAAATGATGAGTAAATCTTCAATATCCAAACCATAGTAAGTCAATAAAGCATGAACTGCTTTTCCACTTTCATTCATAAAGGTCGTTGGTTTAACAAGATAAATTTTTTCTCCATTGAAGAAAAAAGATGCTAGATCAGCTTGAAATATCTTATCGTGTGTAAAAGTGACATTCTGTTTCTTCGCTAGTTGGTCAATCAACATAAATCCAACATTGTGTTTTGTTTCAAAATATTTATCCCCTGGATTTCCTAATCCTACAAGTAATTTGGTCATTTATTTTTCCTTTCAAAAGCCAAAAGGGTTGGAATTTTTTTCCAACCTAATTGACACTATTCATTAATTTCTTTAGACATTAAAGCGGAATTCCATGATATCGCCATCTTGAACGATATATTCTTTACCTTCTTCACGCAAGCGCCCAGCTTCTTTTACGGCCTTTTCAGATCCGTATTTCACTAGATCCTCATATGACATAGTTACTGCACGAATAAATCCTTTTTCAAAGTCTGAGTGGATAATACCAGCTGCTTGAGGAGCCTTCATACCACGTTTAAAGGTCCAAGCGCGAACTTCTTTTTCACCAGCTGTGAAGTAAGTTCCCAATCCAAGTAAGTGGTAAGCTGCACGAGTCAACTTGTCAACGCCTGACTCTGCCAAACCAAGTGCTTCAAGAAACTCTTGCTTATCTTCTTCGTCTAACTCAGAAATTTCTTCCTCAGCACGCGCAGAAATAACGACTACTTCAGCATTTTCTGTCGCTGCAAATTCACGAATTTGTTTAACATAGTCGATAGAGTCAGGTTCTGAAACAACATCCTCGTCCACATTGGCAACATAGAGCACTGGTTTAGTCGTCAAAAGGAAGAGACCTTTGACAACTTTTTGTTCTTCATCTGTAAATTCAATAGTTCGAGCTGATTTTCCATCTTCTAGGACTGGTTTAATCTTTTGAAGAACATTAAACTCAGCTACTGATTCTTTATCTTTTTGCGTACGTGCCATCTTTTCTACACGCGCATAACGCTTATTAACTGATTCTAAGTCAGCAAGAATCAACTCCAGGTTAATAGTATCAATATCTGCAAGTGGATCCACAAAGGCATCTTCACGTCCTTGCTCGCGCATGACATTTTCATCATCAAAAGCACGAACTACATGAACAATCGCATCTACTTCACGGATATTAGCCAAGAATTTATTCCCTAGCCCTTCTCCTTTTGAAGCTCCTTTTACAATTCCTGCGATATCTGTAAATTCAAATGTTGTTGGAACTGTCTTTTTAGGAGTGATCATTTCAGTTAGTTTTTGTAGGCGTTCATCTGGAACTTCTACCATTCCAACGTTTGGATCAATCGTCGCAAATGGATAGTTTGCTGCCTCTGCTCCTGCTTTTGTAATTGCATTAAATAGTGTTGATTTACCAACGTTTGGCAAACCAACGATACCTGCTGTTAAAGCCATATTTTCTCATTCTCCGTTTTCATTTCAATCCCTAATATTATAACACAAAAAGGGAAAACTTGCTAACCCTCTAACTAAGGGTTCTCAGTCAATAATTTTATTCATTTTTCGATCAAAATCATAGCGCCCCATCATGACAACATGGTCACAATTACTGCATTTGATTTTGATATCTGCCCCTACACGTGTAATTTCCCAACGATTTGCTTTTTTACCAGTTGACTTGATAGTACAAGCATGTGGTTTTTTCATCTCAACAAAATTTCCAACTTGATACATACTACTCTCCTTTTCTTTTTCGATTATATCATAAAAGAGGCGAGCTAGGCTCAACCTCTTTCACTTAATTTGTACGAACTGGTGTAATGAGCTGCATGAAGTCCTCATCAGTGTCTGCTGGCACAAGAGTAAATGGACGAACAGCTGAGATAAAGCTAATGGTCACCTTTTCGCTATTTAAAGCTTTAAGAGAATCAATCAAGTAAGTTGGGTTGAAACTAATAGTCAAATCTTCACCAGTCACCTGATCAGTATCGATTTCTTCGTTTACTTTACCAACTTCTGGAGAATGAACATGGGCGCTAACAATACCACCTTTAATTTCAAGCTTCACAGTACCATTTTGAGTCGCACTTGATAAAAGGCGAGCACGCTCCATTGACTGACGTAAGTTTACCACATCAAAAGTAATAGTAGTGTTAAAGTCTGTTGGAATCAAACGATCTGTATCAGGATAGTTTCCTTCTAGGAGACGAGTATAGAAGCTAATATTTTCGCTTCTAAAGAGGATTTGGTTATTAGCAAAGAAAATCTCTACAGTTTCGATATCATCTGTAAATACCGCTGAAAATTCGCGTAGAGAACGGCTAGGAATCACGACATCAAAATCATCACTATTTTTCTCAAGCGTTAATTTTTTCTGGCTTAGACGATGAGAGTCTGTTGCAACTGTTTTTAGCTCCTTGTGTTGACTCAATACAAAATGAACACCTGTTAAAATCGGACGACTCTCTTGTGTACTTGCAGCAAATGCTGTTTCATTGATAATTTTCTTGAGTAATTTTGTTTCAAGAATTAAAGGAGTGCTTGCTGAAATTTCTTGGATTCGTGGATATTGTTCACTATCTTTTCCTTTTAGGGTAATTTCTGATTTGCCACTGGTTAAAACAATTTGATTTTGTTCAATTTCTTTAAAATCAAGAGTCACATCAGGTAGACTAGATACAACATTGATAAAGAAAGAAGCTTCAAGAAGGATCGAACCTAAAGAAGTAATTAACAAACCAGCATCTTCATTTTTTTGAGAAATAAAATTTTCAATTGAAATTTGACCATTTGAACCAATTAAAGTAACACCTTCATTAGTCACGTCAATTTTTACGGTTGATAAAATAGGAATAGCATTTTTAGAACTAATAGCTCTCTTAGTAGTATTTAATGCTTGTAGAAATAAATTTTTATTAATTGAAAAATGAATCATGGATTCTCCTTTATTTATTTTTAGTATTAGAAGGATAATAGTAATAATAGAGTCTGTGAAATCTGTGGAAAACAGACTTTAAACAAGTCATATCAAGTTTTTTGGCTTGTTTAAAAAATGTGGATAAAAAAGATAATAAAGTGAAAGTTATCCACAAGTTATTTAATTTTCTTTTTGATTGATTCAATTTCTAAGCGTAAATTATCGTCTTCATCAATCAAAGATTTAATTTTAGCATGGGCATGAATGACTGTTGTGTGATCTTTTCCACCAAATTCCTTCCCAATTTTTGGAAGACTATTATCTGTTAGTTCTCTAGATAAATACATGGCTACTTGACGGGCTAACACAATATTTTGAAGGCGTCTGCTTCCCTTCATTTCTTTGACGCTGACACCATAAAAGTTACCAACTTCATTTTGGATTTTATCAATTGGGATGACGAGCATTTGGTTAACATCTTGTTTACGTGCTCGAATAGCCTCGGCAGCGATATCGATTGTGATATCCTTAATCTTCTTCACTCGGGCAATTAAAGTGATGTCGTTGATTGCTCCTTCAAGTTCTCGGACGTTTGAATCAAATTGGCCAGCTAGGTATTCTAGGGTATCACTTTGGAAATGGTAGTCTAAATGCTCTGTTTTGCTTTGTAAAATGGCAATACGTGTCTCAAAGTCAGGTGGTGTGATGTTTTGCGTCAATCCCCAGCTAAAGCGCGTGACAAGTCTTTCTTCAAGTCCCTCTAAGTGTTTAGGACTACGATCACTAGTCAGAACAATTTGTTTTTGATTGCTATGGAGAACATTGAAAGTATTGAAAAATTCTTCTTGAGTTGCAACTTTTTTTCCACTCAGCGATTGGATATCATCAATTAACAAGAGATCAAGGCTACGGTAAGTTTTTTTGAATTTTTCCATTTCTCCCAGTCTCAGGTGTTCAAGAAAGTCGTTGATAAAGCTTTCAGCAGGGATGTACTTCACACGCGCATCAGGAATATTTTTCAAAATCTCATTCCCAATTGCATTGAGTAAGTGAGTCTTACCAAGGCCAGGTCCTCCATAGATAAAAAGAGGATTATAGGTCAAGGCTAAATCTTCAGAAACAGCCAAAGCGGCTGATACTGCCCAAACATTCCCATCCCCTTGAATAAAATTATCAAAGGTATATTTTTCTTTTAATCCAGTATCCGAATAAGGAATAGATGCTAACTTTGGACTATAGTCATAAAGAGTTGAATTTGGAGCTTCTTCAACTTGTGAGACGGTAGTATATTGAGGTTTGATGAAAATATAGTGGGGAGTTATCTCAGCATCATAAATTTCAAATCCAGCAACTACAATAATATCTTTTAGTTGTTTTTCCCAGACCATTTCCATTTCAGATCGTGGTAAAAATATAGTGGCAACATTTTCCTCTACCTTGATGAGTTCAGCTTGAATAGCATAGAAATCATACATGGATCGAGTCAGTCTTTCTTGAGCAAATTCTAATATACGATTCCAAAATTGTTTTTCTTTCAATCCTTTCTCCTCCTTTACTATTTAAAAGTTTAATGCTAGACTTATTTTACCATAGATAGAAAGATTTTTCCACAAGCTGTGAAAAATAATCCACAATGTTATCAAGTATTATCCACAGGTTGGGGATAAAATCAGAAACTATTGATTTATTAAGCTTTTTATTGGAAAAAATAGTGGATAACCTTGTGAGATAAGAAAATAAAAGAACAGCCTTATTTCAGGCTGTTGATAATTCTACTGTATTCTTCTTGATTTGAAAAAGAAATAATAATTTTTCCATTGTCTTTTTTAGACAATTTGATTTCTACATCTAATCCGAGTAGTTTTTTTAACTGTTCTTCTTCATTTTGTATGAAATAATCATTTTTTTTCTTTTTCTTTTGTTTTTTCTCTGTCAGAAGAGCTTCTAACTTCCTTACAGAAATGTCTTCATATATAATCCGTTGAAAGAAATAGTCTTGTTGTTCCTTATTCAAGCCAACTAGAGAACGTGCATGGGCTTGTGATAGTTTGCCATTTTCTACTTCTGAGAGGATATGTTCTGGCAAGGACAGCAAGCGAATAGAGTTGCTGATATATGGACGAGACTTGCCCATTTTATCTGCAATTTCAGCATGGGTAAATCCTTTCTCTACAAGAGATTCATAGGCGCGTGCTTCTTCTATTGGATTTAAATTTTCTCTTTGTAAATTTTCAATGATGGACTGGACCATCATCTCTTGGTCTGAGAGCTGTTTAACAACAGCTGGGATAGACGTTAGACCAGCTAAAAGTGAAGCCCGATAGCGTCTCTCTCCTGCAAGGATTTCATAACCAATAACAGGAGATTGACGAACAATAATCGGTTGAATGACCCCATTTTCTTTGATAGACTGTGCTAGTTCATGTAGTTTTTCTCCATCAAATTCTTTTCGAGGTTGATAGGGATTTTTTTGTATATCCGTGATAGAAATCATTTCAAATTTTTCCATGATTCTACACTAACACATCTTTTCTCTTATGTAAAGCTTTCTTTACATAGATGTTAATTAAGATTCTAAATCACCTGAACTCTTGTCAAGTTTAATAGATGTAGTTTCTTCTTTACCGTTACGATAGTAAGTTATCTTAATGGTGTCTCCGATAGAATGATTGTAAAGAGCACTTTGTAAGTCTGTTGATGAAGCAATGTCTTTGTCATCTACTTTTGTAATAACATCGTATTTTTCAAGGTGACCATTGGCAGGCATATTACTTTGTACAGAACGAACAACGACACCAGATGTTACACTGCTTGGAATATTCAGTCTTCTAATATCACTTGTATTAATATTTGAGAGATTGACCATTTGAATGCCCAAAGCTGGACGAGTCACTTTTCCGTTCTTTTCTAACTGTTCAATAATATTGATAGCATCATTTGCAGGGATTGCAAAACCAAGACCTTCTACAGATGTTCCTCCATTTGTTGCAATTTTACTTGAGGTAATTCCGATAACCTGTCCTTGAATATTGATTAGTGGGCCACCAGAGTTACCTGGGTTAATAGCAGTATCAGTTTGGATGGCTTTTGTAGAAATGGCTTGTCCATCTTCAGATTTTAAAGATACATTTCGATTAAGACTAGATACAATACCCTGAGTGACAGTATTTGCATATTCAGAACCCAATGGGCTACCAATAGCAATGGCAGTTTCTCCTACGGTTAACTTGCTAGAATCACCAAACTCAGCTACTGTTGTCACTTTTTCTGAAGAGATTTTGACGACAGCAATATCAGAGAAAGTGTCCGCTCCGACAATTTCTCCGGGTACTTTAGTTCCATCTGACAAACGAATATCTACTTTGCTGGCGCCATTTATAACGTGATTATTGGTGACGATGTAAGCTTCTTTGTCATTCTTTTTATAAATAACCCCAGATCCTTCACTAGAGATTTGCTGAGAATCTGTGTCAGTATCATCATTACCAAATACGCTATTTTGTCTGTTTGCTGAATAAGTAATAACTGAAACAACAGCATCTTTTACTTTGTTAACAGCCTGTGTTGTTGAATTTTCATTCTTATAGGCAGTCTGTGTAATAGTACTATTGTTGTTAGAGGTACTTACAGTACTTTTTTGAGTTAGTTGGTTTATTGAAAAGCTACCCAAGGCTCCACTAATAAAGCTAATGACGATAACGACTAATAATTGAAACCATTTTTTGTAAAATCTTTGTAAATGTTTCATATTTGCCTCCATTTGATTTGAAATTACTGAAAGTATAAACTGACTAGCTTAATTATAACTTAAAAACAAAAGTTTTTCACAGATTGTGGATAACTTTCAAAAATCTGTGGTTTTCTCGGCTAAAATTAACCTTTTGTTTTGTGAATAAGATGTGAAAAAATAGAGAATATGTTAGAATAGAGTCATGAAAATTAAAGTTGTAACAGTTGGGAAACTGAAAGAAAAGTATTTGAAAGATGGTATTGCAGAGTATTTAAAACGAATTTCTCGATTTGCTAAGCTTGAAATGATTGAGCTAGCAGATGAAAAAACACCAGATAGGGCCAGTGAATCAGAAAATCAAAAGATTTTAGGAATAGAAGGTCAGAGAATTTTATCAAAAGTTGGTGACCGTGATTTCGTGATTGTGTTGGCTATCGAAGGGAGAACTTTCTCCTCAGAAGAATTTAGTAAGCAGCTAGAAGAAGCTTCTATAAAAGGATTTTCTACTCTTACATTTATTATTGGAGGGAGTCTGGGATTAGCACAGGATGTAAAAAAGAGAGCCAATTTCTCTGTTAGTTTTGGCCGTTTAACCTTGCCCCATCAGTTAATGAGACTAGTCCTTGTTGAACAAATCTATCGGGCTTTTACAATACAGCAGGGCTCGCCCTATCATAAATAGAAAATTGACTTTCAATTGAATTTTTGGTAGAATAGCTATATTAGGTCTCATAGCTCAGCTGGATAGAGCATTCGCCTTCTAAGCGAACGGTCGCAGGTTCGAATCCTGCTGGGATCAATATAGTAGCAAAGCTGGGAATTTTCCCGGCTTTTTTCTTAAAAAAGTACACTTGGGGAGAAAAAAATGACAGTTGAGAGAATTTTATCTAAAACGAAATTCCATTTTGTATAATAGTTTTTGTAAGTTAGCTTACAAGAAAAAAACATTTAAGGAGATTTTATTATGAAAAACACAGTTAAATTGGAACAGTTTGTAGCCTTGAAGGAAAAAGACTTGCAGGAGATTCAAGGTGGGGAAAGTAGACTTCCAAAAATCCGCTTTGATTTTATTTTCCCACGAAAAAAGTAATGAAATAAGGGGAAAGAGTAATGAATTTATTTGGAGTTGGGTTAGTTATTGTTTATTTTTTAATTATTAGTCACAGTTACCGTTTAATTTGTAAAGGTCAAATAAATAGAAAAGAACTATACGTTTTTAGTGCTTATATATTACTAACAGAAATAGTACTTGATTTTCCATCATATCTTCTACATTTAGATGACTTAGGGATTGTAAAATTTTTATTTCCTTTGGTATTATATTCCTATTTTCGATGGATTAAACAGTATGAGAGGGATAGAGGACTATTCCTAAGTTTACTACTATCTCTTTTATATGAGAGCACTCATAACTTTTTGTCCGTAACTTTATCCTCTCTAACAGGAGACAATTTTGTTTTACAATATTATGAACCATTCTTTTTCCTTGTAACGGTGTTGACTTATGTCGTTATCTTAAAAATCATTCATTATTTCCACTTAGAACTAAACTATTTTGACAAAGACTATCTCTATCCTTTCTTGAAAAAAGTATTTTTTGCTTTACTATTGCTACATATTGTATCTTTCGTTTCAGATATGGTAAGTACGATTAAACATTTGAATAGTTTTGGAAGTATTTTATCATCTATCGTCTTTATTTCTCTCCTTTTAACCTTTTTTGCAATGAATTCACATAAAGATCAAATGGAGAAAGAGATTGCTTTGAAGCAGAAGAAATTTGAACAGAAACATTTACAAAACTACACAGATGAAATTGTCGGTTTGTATAATGAAATTCGTGGTTTTCGACATGATTATGCTGGGATGCTTGTCAGTATGCAGATGGCAATTGACAGTGGTAATTTACAGGAAATTGACAGAGTTTACAACGAAGTTTTGGTTAAAGCCAATCACAAACTGCGCTCAGATAAGTACACTTACTTTGATTTGAACAACATAGAAGATTCAGCTTTACGAAGTTTGGTTGCTCAGTCAATTGTCTATGCTCGAAATAACGGTGTAGAGTTTACACTGGAAGTAAAAGATACGATTACTAAGCTCCCAATTGAACTTTTGGATTTGGTTCGTATCATGAGCGTTTTATTGAACAATGCTGTCGAAGGATCGGCTGATAGTTATAAAAAGCAGATGGAAGTAGCAGTTATTAAGATGGAAACTGAAACAGTGATTGTGATTCAGAATTCATGTAAAATGACGATGACTCCTTCAGGAGATCTATTTGCTTTAGGATTCTCTACTAAGGGAAGAAATCGCGGAGTAGGATTAAATAATGTGAAAGAACTACTGGATAAGTACAACAACATTATTTTAGAAACAGAGATGGAAGGCAGTACATTTAGACAAATCATTAGATTTAAGAGGGAATTTGAATGAAAGTTTTAATTTTAGAAGATGTTATTGAACATCAAGTGAGACTAGAGAGAATATTGGATGAAATTTCGAAAGAATCGAATATTCCAATATCATACAAGACAACGGGAAAAGTTCGTGAGTTTAAGGAATATATCGAAAATGATGAAGTAAACCAGCTTTATTTTCTAGATATTGATATTCATGGAATTGAGAAAAAGGGATTTGAAGTGGCTCAGCTCATTCGTCATTACAATCCTTACGCTATTATCGTCTTTATCACCAGTCGATCAGAGTTTGCGACTCTAACCTATAAATATCAGGTATCAGCCTTAGATTTTGTTGATAAGGATATCAATGATGAGTTATTTAAGAAGAGAATTGAGCAGAATATCTTCTACACGAAGAGTATGTTACTTGAAAATGAAGATGTGGTAGATTATTTTGACTACAATTACAAGGGAAATGATTTAAAAATCCCTTACCATGACATTCTGTATATTGAAACGACAGGAGTCTCTCATAAATTGCGCATTATTGGTAAGAATTTTGCAAAAGAATTTTATGGTACCATGACAGATATTCAGGAAAAGGACAAACATACTCAGCGATTTTATTCTCCTCATAAGTCATTTTTGGTAAATATAGGCAACATTAGAGAAATTGACCGAAAGAATCTAGAAATTGTTTTTTATGAAGACCATCGTTGTCCTATTTCAAGATTAAAAATTAGAAAATTAAAAGATATTTTAGAGAAAAAATCTCAAAAGTAATTGACAATTAGTAAGAAATTGATATAATGGTTATATCTGCTACAGATAGAAGGTCCGTTGGTCAAGGGGTTAAGACACCGCCTTTTCACGGCGGTAACACGGGTTCGAATCCCGTACGGACTATTTTATCCGCCATAGCTCAGTTGGTAGTAGCGCATGACTGTTAATCATGATGTCGTAGGTTCGAGTCCTACTGGCGGAGTGTAGATAAAAAGGAACACAGCTGTGTTCCTTTTTTGTATCAATTTGTATCACCAAGCATTTTCATAAGGAAGTCTGTTATTTCTTGAGGACTTTCTTTTTTTCCATGTGCAATCC
>NZ_CAUQJA010000031.1:0-12959 GCF_963518475.1 uncultured Streptococcus sp.
GTGGAACAAAGTTAACTTCTGGATTGGAAGGTTTACAGACAGGAGTTGCTTCTTTGGGACAAGGATTAAGTAATGCTAGAGATCAACTTAAATCAGCATCAACGGAATCTAAAAATGCAGAGATTTTGTCAAATCCACTCAGTCTTTCAAAAACAGACAATGATCAAGTTCCTGTAAATGGAATTGCAATGGCTCCTTATATGATATCAGTTGCTCTCTTTGTTGCAGCAATATCAACGAATATGATCTTTGCGAAGCTACCTTCAGGACGTCATCCTGAGAGCCGTTGGGCTTGGTTGAAATCTCGGGCTGAAATAAATGGTATTATAGCTGTTTTGGCAGGAATTTTGGTATATGGAGGAGTTCATCTTATTGGTTTAACTGCTAATCATGAAATGAGAACATTTATTCTCATTATCCTAACAAGTTTAGTATTCATGTCCATGGTGACCACTTTAACAACATGGAATAGCCGTATAGGAGCTTTCTTCTCTCTTATTTTGCTTTTATTACAGTTAGCATCAAGTGCAGGTACTTATCCACTTGCTTTGACAAATGATTTCTTTAGAGCCATTAATCCTTGGTTACCAATGAGTTATTCAGTTTCTGGATTACGACAAACAATCTCTATGACAGGAAATATTCATCAACAAGTCATTTTCCTTTCTGTGATACTAATACTATTTATTGGTTTAGGTATGCTAGCCTATCAACCTAAGAAAATGGAAGAAGATTAAAAAAATCGACCGATTAACTGGTCGATTTTTTTATGCCTTAGATGACTTTCGTCTGTGATTATAGATTCCAAATAGTAAGAGAGAAGTAAAGGAACATATTGCTCCAGTAATAAAACCATTGGGAATGAAGGAAAGTGTAATAGTTCCTTTCCTCTTGTGAACATCAACTTTCATAAATCCAGTTTGAGCTTGTTTAATTTCTATTTTCTTACCATCTTGGTAGGCAGACCAACCTTTGTCATAAGGAATGGTGAAAAAAATAGATGTATCTTGTTGGACATCATATGTAGCAAAAACCTTGTTTTTAGAAGTTGAGACTGTTACAGGCTGTCCTTTAATTTTTTGAATTGCCTCAGTTAAAGTTTGTGTATCTAAACGATAGAAGGTAGGAGATTCAAATGATACTTGTGAATTTCCAGGGAAACTAACATGAATATTGAAAGTTTTTTTCTCTTTAGTATAGCCTAGATTAAAGAAGGAGAAGGCATTATCAGTTGTAAAAGTTTTCTTTTCTCCATTTACAAGGATGTCAACCTTTTTTTGTTTGTCATTAGAAAAGTAAAGGTTTGTGAAAGAAAGATAAACTTGACTGTTTTCGGGAATCTCAATTTGATACTGGATTGCTGCATCCTCATTTGAAGAATTTGTAACACTAATCAAATCATCAGTATTTTCAGTTTTTTCATAAGGTATTGGAGAAAAATAATCAAAATTGACGTTAGCAAGTTGATTTAAAAACAAGGCCTGATTATCCAAAGTGTGTTCATTGAACTTGACATCATTGTAAACAGATTGACTAGCAAATGCAATCGGAAGAGAGTATTGATTTTCATATAGGGTAAGATTATCTTTTTGATATATATCTTTAAAACCATACTTATCAATAGGACTGTCTGAGATATTGTACTGGATACCAAATAAACTATCAGCCAAAATACTATTATTGGCATAGCGGAGATTGAGATTAGTCCCAGAGGATTTAAACCCAAGTTTATCCAAAGTAGAGCTTGCTGAACGATTTCGAACAGATGAAAATTGAGAGATTCCATTGTAGTTGAATTTCATACTGTCATTTCCTGTCTGAGTTTGTAGTTTCTCAGTACGGGTAAATTGATTTCCAATATATGTTGAGAAAGATTCCATAGCTGGGATATCTCTATTATAAGCACTTCGAGAAGCAAATCCCCATTCCTTAGCAATTCCGTCTATTTGAGATGAAGCATTTAAACTCATTTCAACCATTATAAATAAAGAGATTAGAATGGCAAATAGATTTACAGAGATAAACTTTTTGAGAACTGCAAGGAGTAAAAGTGAATAGACAACCAAAAATTCAAGAGTAAGCAGAATATTCAAATCTGTTAAAAAAGAATAATGCGATTTTAGATAGATGGTAGCTAAAAATCCTGTTACTATAAGAAAAAGCGAAACTAAAAAATTCCAGATTTTAATTTCTTTCAGACGATTTAAGACTTCCGCTGCTGTGTAAATTAACAAGGTAGAGAAAATCCAAGCATAGCGATGTAAAAACATGTTTGGAGTATGCATGCCTTGCCAAAATAAATCAAGAACTTCAATATAAAAGCTGGCAATTAGAAATGCAAAGAAAATTGCATAGATAAGTTTCACGTGAAACTTAATAGATTTCAGCGTAAAAAATAAAATGGTCAAAATAAAGGGAAGTAGTCCAACAAAAATCATTGGGATGGCCCCATACTTTGTTGTATCAAAGGAACCAATGAATTGCTTAGCAAAGAGATCAAGATACCAGCTACTTTCAGTTTTAAACTTTGTAATTTCAGTCAATTTTTCCCCATGTGTCTGTAAATCAAACAGAGTAGGAAGAGTCAGAATCAAACTAGCCATACCAGCTAAAAAGGAGGTCACAACAAAATCAAGAAAAGATGATTTTCGGGTTTTAAAGTCCCAAGAAATTTGACAGAGATACCAGAAAATAAGAAACAATGCTGTCATATAGCCAAAATAATAGTTTTGGATAAATAAGATTGACAGACTTGTAAAGTACAATAGGAATTTCTTTTCAGTTATCAGTAGATGTAAACCAGTTATAATTAAAGGAATCAAGATAAAAACATCTAGCCAGGTTTTTATCTCTAATTGACTGACAGTGAAACTCATCAGAGCATAGGAAGTAGATAAAGCTAGTTTTAAAGGCTTAGGAATCGATTGAAATAATTTATTTAAACTAAAGTAAGTTGACAGTCCAATCAATCCAAATTTTAAGAGAGTTGTCAGATAGACAGCATCTGGCATATTAGTTAGATCAAAAAAGTAAACTAGTGGTGAAAGGAAACTACCCAAGTAATAACTAGATAGGGCATAGAAATTCAATCCGAGGCCACTTGTAAAGGTGTAGAACAAACTACCATTTCCGTGTAGGATATTTCTTAGAGCTATATCAAAAATAACGTATTGATGAAACCCATCTCCTAATAGTGGAGATGTATCGCTATTCCAGTAGATACCTTGAGATAGATATACTCCTATCATAATAATTATGGGAATGATGGAAGAAACAAAATAGGTCCAATATGTTTTAAAAAATAATTTCATGTTACCTCATAAAATGTTAGAAAACTCAGCTGGTTAACCCAACTGAGTTTTGAAGTTTTATTTAGTCTTTCCAAAGTTCTTTAACTTTTGCTTGTACTTCTGCATTCTCTAGGAATTCATCATAGGTTTCATCGATACGGTCAATGACGCCATTTTTAGACAAGACAATGATATGGTTAGCTAGAGTTTGAATAAACTCGTGGTCATGGCTGGCAAAGATGATTGATTCTTTAAAGTTTTTCAATCCATCATTCAAGCTTGAAATAGATTCCAAGTCCAAGTGATTCGTTGGATCATCAAGTACAAGGACATTTGATTTCAAGAGCATGAGTTTTGAAAGCATAACACGCACTTTTTCTCCCCCTGACAAGACATTTACAGGTTTGTTAACTTCATCTCCAGAGAAGAGCATACGGCCGAGGAAGCCACGTAGGAAAGTATTGTCATCTTCTTCTTTACTTGCGAATTGACGCAACCAGTCAAGGATTGACTCTCCTCCTGCAAAATCTGCCGAGTTATCTTTTGGCAAGTAAGAACGGCTAGTAGTTACTCCCCACTTGACAGTTCCTTCGTAGTCAATGTCCCCCATGATTGCACGAATTAATGCAGTCGTTTGGATGTCATTTTGTCCAATAAGCGCTGTCTTATCACCTGGACGCAAGATAAAGCTGATATTATCTAAAATAGTCTCACCATCAATCTTTACAGTTAGATTTTCTACTGTCAAGAGATCATTACCAATCTCACGTTCCGCTTTAAAGTTAATAAATGGATATTTACGACTAGATGGTACAATTTCTTCAAGTTCAATCTTATCAAGCATTTTCTTACGTGATGTTGCTTGTCTTGATTTAGAAGCATTAGCAGAGAAACGAGCAACGAACTCTTGCAATTGCTTAATTTTTTCTTCTGCTTTAGCATTACGGTCTGCTAGCAATTTAGCAGCGAGTTCAGAAGATTCCTTCCAGAAGTCGTAGTTTCCGACATAGAGTTTGATTTTTCCAAAGTCAAGGTCGGCCATGTGAGTACATACTTTGTTTAAGAAGTGACGGTCGTGGGATACTACGATAACGGTGTTATCAAAGTCAATCAAGAAGTCTTCTAACCAAGTAATCGATTGGATGTCCAAACCGTTGGTAGGCTCGTCCAAAAGAAGAACATCTGGTTTACCAAAAAGTGCTTTGGCGAGGAGAACCTTTACTTTTTCACCGTTGGCCAATTCGCTCATATTTTGATAGTGCAATTCTTCTGGGATATTTAGGTTTTGAAGGAGTTGAGAGGCTTCACTTTCTGCTTCCCATCCTCCAAGCTCGGCAAACTCTCCTTCAAGTTCGGCAGCACGCACTCCATCTTCGTCTGAGAAATCTTCCTTCATGTAGATGGCATCTTTCTCTTTCATGATGCTATAAAGTTTTTCATTTCCCATGATAACGACATCAATGGCACGTTCATCTTCATAGTCAAAGTGATTTTGACGAAGAACAGAGAGACGTTCATCTGGACCAAGAGAGATGTGACCAGTAGTAGGTTCGATATCTCCAGCTAAAATTTTTAAAAAGGTAGATTTTCCGGCACCATTAGCACCAATTAATCCGTAAGTATTTCCTTCTGTAAATTTGATATTGACATCATCAAAAAGTTTGCGATCACTAAAACGTAGTGAAACATCAGATACTGTAAGCAATGTTTTTCTCCTATATGTGTAATATATTTATTCTACTAGAAAATACGGAAATATTCAAATTTTTATTTGTCAATTTTGTGTAAACTATATTTACAGCATCCTTTACACAAATCTGTAACTGGCAAGACTGATTTATTTTGATAAATTACGGTTATTTTATTAAAAAAATGCTATAATTGAAGGGACCATATCGAAGGAGAATAAAATGACTAAACCCATTATTTTAACAGGAGACCGTCCAACAGGAAAATTGCATATTGGACATTATGTTGGAAGTCTCAAAAATCGAGTATTGTTACAGGAAGAGGATAAGTATGATATGTTTGTGTTCTTGGCTGACCAACAAGCTTTGACAGATCATGCTAAAGATCCTCAAACAATTGTAGAGTCTATCGGAAATGTTGCTTTGGATTATCTTGCAGTTGGATTAGATCCAAGTAAATCGACTATCTTTATTCAAAGTCAGATTCCAGAGTTGGCTGAGTTGTCTATGTATTATATGAATCTAGTTTCATTAGCTCGTTTGGAACGAAATCCGACAGTAAAAACAGAGATTGCTCAGAAAGGCTTTGGAGAAAGTATTCCGACAGGCTTCTTGGTCTATCCAATTGCTCAAGCAGCTGATATCACAGCTTTCAAGGCTAATTATGTTCCTGTTGGGACAGATCAGAAACCAATGATTGAGCAAACTCGTGAAATTGTTCGTTCGTTTAATAATGCATATAACTGTGATGTCTTGGTAGAGCCAGAAGGTATTTATCCAGAAAACGAGAGAGCAGGGCGTTTGCCTGGTTTAGATGGAAATGCTAAAATGTCTAAATCACTCAATAATGGTATTTATTTAGCTGATGATGCGGATACTTTGCGTAAAAAAGTAATGAGTATGTATACAGATCCAGATCATATCCGCGTTGAGGATCCAGGTAAAATTGAAGGAAATATGGTTTTCCATTATCTAGATGTTTTTGGTCGTCCAGAAGATGCTCAAGAAATTGCTGACATGAAAGAACATTATCAACGAGGTGGTCTTGGTGATGTGAAGACCAAGCGTTATCTACTTGAAATATTAGAACGTGAACTAGGTCCTATTCGTGAGCGCCGTATTGAATTTGCTAAGGATATGGGAGAAGTTTATAATATGCTTCAAAAAGGTAGTGAAAGAGCGCGTGAAGTTGCGGGTCAAACCCTATCTGAGGTTAAAGGGGCAATGGGACTTCAGTACTTCAAATAAGTTTATTTTACAAGAAACTATCATTTCTATCTCAAAGAAAAGATAGTTTTTTATTTACCCCTGTAACATTTGACAAATTTTTATAGAATGGTATGATAGATACAATATAAAAAGAGTCAAGCTCAAAAAGAAAGAAAAGAGGAAACTTCGAATGTCTAATTGGGACACTAAATTTTTGAAAAAAGGTTTTACCTTTGATGATGTATTGCTTATTCCAGCTGAAAGTCATGTGTTGCCTAACGATGCAGATTTAACAACTAAATTGGCAGATAATTTGACTTTAAATATCCCAATTATTACCGCTGCCATGGACACAGTTACAGAGAGTCAAATGGCCATTGCTATTGCTCGTGCAGGCGGTCTCGGAGTTATCCATAAAAACATGTCAATTGCTCAACAAGCAGACGAGGTTCGTAAGGTAAAACGTTCTGAAAATGGAGTTATTATTGATCCGTTCTTCTTGACGCCTGAACATACAATTGCTGAAGCAGATGAGCTTATGGGTCGTTACCGCATCAGTGGTGTTCCAGTTGTTGAAACACTTGAAAATCGTAAATTGGTTGGTATTTTGACAAACCGAGATCTTCGTTTTATTTCAGACTATAACCAACCAATCTCAAATCATATGACCAGTGAAAATCTTATTACTGCTCCTGTGGGTACAGATCTTGCAACAGCTGAGAGCATTCTTCAAGAACACCGTATTGAAAAACTTCCGTTGGTAGATGAAGAAGGTCGTCTTTCTGGTTTGATTACTATCAAAGATATTGAAAAAGTTATTGAGTTTCCAAATGCCGCTAAAGATGAGTTTGGTCGTCTACTAGTTGCAGGTGCAGTAGGTGTTACTTCAGATACATTTGAACGTGCAGAGGCTCTTTTTGAAGCAGGAGCAGATGCGATTGTTATTGATACTGCACATGGTCATTCTGCAGGTGTCTTGCGTAAAATTGCTGAGATTCGTGCTCACTTCCCAGATCGTACTTTGATTGCTGGAAATATTGCTACTGCTGAGGGAGCGCGCGCACTTTACGAAGCAGGTGTAGATGTTGTCAAGGTTGGTATTGGACCAGGTTCTATCTGTACTACTCGTGTGATTGCAGGTGTTGGTGTTCCACAAGTAACAGCTATCTATGATGCTGCAGCTGTTGCGCGTGAATATGGTAAAACGATCATTGCTGACGGTGGAATCAAGTATTCTGGAGATATTGTAAAAGCCCTTGCTGCAGGTGGAAATGCTGTTATGCTTGGATCAATGTTTGCTGGAACAGACGAAGCACCAGGTGAAACTGAAATCTTCCAAGGACGTAAATTCAAGACTTACCGTGGTATGGGATCAATCGCAGCAATGAAGAAAGGTTCAAGCGATCGTTATTTCCAAGGTTCTGTCAATGAAGCAAACAAACTTGTTCCAGAAGGAATTGAAGGCCGTGTTGCTTATAAAGGAGCGGCAGCTGATATCGTCTTCCAAATGATTGGTGGTATTCGCTCTGGTATGGGTTACTGTGGTGCAGCTAACCTTAAAGAACTACACGATAATGCTCAATTTATTGAAATGTCTGGTGCTGGTTTGAAAGAGAGCCATCCTCATGATGTACAAATTACGAATGAGGCACCAAATTATTCTATGTAAAAAACAATGAAAAGAACTCCTACGAAAACAGGAGTTCTTTTACAATGTTGTCAAGTTTTATTTACAATAACTTTACCATCCTGAATAGTAAAGATACTTAGATTTTCTGGCAGATTTTGAAGATGATCTAAGCTTGTTGTTGTGATAAAGGTTTGGATTGAATGAGAAATCGTTTCTAATAATTTTAGTTGTCTAGTGTTGTCAAGTTCGCTCATAACATCGTCAAGTAGTAATATTGGAGATTCTGTAGTAATACTTTCCATTAATTCGATTTCTGCTAATTTTATAGAAAGGA
Source organism: uncultured Streptococcus sp. (assembly GCF_963518475.1). Lineage (GTDB taxonomy): Bacteria > Bacillota > Bacilli > Lactobacillales > Streptococcaceae > Streptococcus. The sequence goes on from NZ_CAUQJA010000031.1 coordinate 8,152, forward strand.
CGAGACTACGATGTTGACCTTGACTTCCAAAGCTAGCATCCATCCCATTTATATAAAAAGAAATATCATCTCGATGAGGACCAACACCAGTATTCTTTTTAAATAAATCTCTGGACCTACTTTTTTCTAAAGCAATTTTGAAAGATTCGGATAAGTCTTCTTTGTCAGTTGGCTTGACAGAAGATTGATAAGATATTGACAACTCTTCAATCTGATTAGAGAGTTCAAAATGTTTCTTACGCCCAAATTATTCTAGTTTTTTTATGAAATCTAAGCGGTGATTCATTACACGACATCCATAATCGACTAGCTGATCATCCAATACTGAAAGGAAGGTTTCATCTATTTTTTGAGCTGATTTTAGATAAGTGTTTCTTTGCTTTAGGATGTGGTTATAATTGGTTAAGTCAGATAAATAGATTGGCTTAATTTGTCCAAGCTCCATATCAATGAATTTTCGTCGAACTGAAGGTGCTCCTTTAATTAGTTGTAGATCTTCAGGAGCAAATAAGACAACATTCATGTGTCCTACGTAATCTGAAAGTCGTGCCTGTTTTAAGTGATTAACTTTTGTCACACGGCCTTTTTGTGTTAGTTCGATTTCTAGAGGAATGGATCCAGTTTTTTTCTGAACGAGACCTGAAAGATGAAGTTGTTCCTCATCAAAATGAATGAGATTTTTATCTGTTCGAGTTCGATGACTGCGGGTTAAGGCTAAAAAATAGATAGCCTCTAACATATTTGTTTTACCTTGTGCATTACGTCCTAAAAAGACATTTAATTTAGGATTAAAGTCTATTTTCGTCTCTTTGTAGTTACGAAAAGTTTTGAGAGATAGGTATTGTAGCCACATGATTATCTACCGGGGAATCGTGGAGCTTGTTTGCTTTTTGGTGATGAAGTAGGTTTAGAGTTGTCTTTTTTTACTCCTTTATTCATCTCCTTGACAAGTTTAGCGATTCGTTCTTTTTCAACTTTATCATCTTGGTATTCATCCTGTTCTTTAGAAGTAGGTTGTGTCAACAAGATGTCAATATTCATGTCAGGGATGTCAACTTTATCACCAATACGAAGTTTTTTACCACGACGATTCTCTAATTCCCCATTAAAGTAAACAGAATGTTCAGAGAGAAATGATTTGATAGCTCCTCCGCTATGTGTAATTCCAAGTTCTTTGAGTAGTGCTTGGAGGGTAATAAATTCTTCAAATAATTTGTATTCCATAATTCACCTCAATCTTTGGTATTATACCATATTTTCCTAAAAATAGTGAGAGAAACAAGGAGTAATGTAAGCGATTTTTATTTCAAAAGTGTTACAGAGAACAAGAAAATTTCAGGTTTTCGTGATATAATAGAAGTCTGTATATAAGGAGGTAAATCATGGAGTTAGTGCATGGAATTTCAACACATTTTATCCAATCAAAAAAGTTTAAAACGAACAAAATCACCGTACGTTTTACCGCTCCATTATCTCTCGATACGATTGCAGGTCGCATGTTGAGTGCGAGTATGCTAGAGACTGCTAATCAGATGTATCCAACTTCTCAAGATTTGAGAAGACATTTGGCCAGTCTATACGGTACAGATATGTCAACCAATTGTTTCAGAAGAGGACAAAGTCACATTGTAGAGTTGACATTTACCTATGTTCGTGATGAGTTTTTGAGTAGGAAAAATGTGCTAACTTCTAAGGTTTTGGAACTTGTAAAAGAAACTCTTTTTTCACCCGTAGTAGTTGATAATGGGTTTGATCCGGCCTTATTTGAAATTGAGAAAAAGCAATTGCTAGCAAGTTTAGCAGCTGATATGGATGATTCTTTTTATTTTGCACATAAAGAATTGGATAAATTATTTTTTCATGATGAACGTCTTCAATTGGAATATAGTGATTTACGAAATCGTATTTTAGCTGAAACTCCACAGAGTTCTTATTCTTGTTTCCAAGAATTTTTGGTCAATGATCGAATAGATTTCTTTTTCCTAGGTGATTTTAATGAGGTTGAAATTCAAAATGTATTAGAATCATTTAGCTTTAAAGGTCGAAAAGGAGATGTGAAGGTTCAGTATTGTCAACCTTATTCCAATATCCTTCAGGAAGGTATGGTTCGGAAAAATTTGGGACAATCCATTTTGGAATTAGGCTATCATTGCCCTTCTGAATATGGTGATGAGCAACATTTACCCATGATTGTAATGAATGGTTTACTTGGTGGATTTGCTCACTCTAAACTCTTTACAAATGTCCGTGAAAATGCTGGATTGGCTTATACTATTTCAAGTCAGCTCGATTTATTTAGTGGATTTTTGAGGATGTATGCTGGTATTGATCGAGAAAATCGGAACCAGGCTCGTAAAATGATGAATAATCAACTGCTTGATTTTAAAAAAGGTTATTTTACAGAGCTTGAGTTAGAGCAGACCAAGGAAATGATTCGTCGGTCTTTATTACTTTCTCAAGATAATCAAAGTTCATTGATTGAACGTGCTTATCAAAATGCCTTATTTGGAAAATCTTCAGCAGACTTTAAAGGTTGGATTGCAAAACTCGAGCAAGTTGACAAAGATGCTATTTGTAGAGTAGCTAATAATGTGAAACTACAGGCGATTTACTTTATGGAAGGAATAGAATGACAAAGGTTGTTTTTGAAGAAAAATACTATCCAGCTGTAAAAGAAATGGTTTATCGAACTCGTTTGTCAAATGGATTGACAGTTGCTCTTTTGCCTAAAAAGGAATTTAAAGAGGTTTACGGGAGTGTAACTGTACAGTTTGGTTCGGTAGATACGCTTGTCACAGAAGTTGACGGAGATGTAAAAGAATATCCTGCGGGAATTGCTCATTTTCTTGAACATAAATTATTTGAGAGAGAAGATGCTAGCGACTTGATGTCGGCTTTTACGAGTCTAGGTGCAGATAGTAATGCCTTTACAAGCTTTACAAAAACAAGTTATCTTTTTTCAGCAACGGCCCATTTTTTAGAAAATTTAGACTTACTTGATGAATTGGTAACATCAGCACACTTTACTGAAGATTCCATTTTAAGAGAGCAGGATATTATCCAGCAAGAACGAGAAATGTATCAAGATGATCCAGATTCGTGTTTATTCTTTTCAACTTTAGCGAATTTGTATCCTGGTACACCTTTAGCAACAGATATAGTTGGAAGTGAGGAGTCCATTTCCAGAATCAATCTGACTAATTTGCAAGAAACTTTTACAAACTTTTACAAACCTGTAAACATGTTTCTGTTTTTAGTTGGTAATTTTGATGTGGAGCGAGTACAAGATTATTTTGAAAGAAAAAAACTGGAAGATTCAGATGTTCAGGAAGTAACAAGAGAGAAGTTTGTTTTACAAGCTGTAAAGCAAACAGACAGTATGAGAATGGAATTGTCTTCTCCTAAATTAGCGATTGGGATTAGAGGTAAGCGAGAAGTGGCTGAAGCGGATTGCTATCGACATCATATTTTATTAAAATTATTGTTTGCAATGATGTTTGGTTGGACTTCGGATCGTTTTCAAAAACTATATGAATCAGGTAAAATTGACACTTCCTTATCTCTAGAAGTTGAAGTAACAAGTCGCTTTCATTTTGTTATGTTGACAATGGACACAAAAGAGCCAGTTGCTTTATCTCATCAGTTTAGGAAGGCCATTCGTAATTTTACAAAGGATTTAGATATTACAGAGGAACATCTAGATATTATCAAAAGAGAGATGTTTGGAGAATTTTTCAGTAGCATGAACTCTCTTGAATTTATTGCAACGCAATATGATGCTTTTGAACATGGTGAGACAATTTTTGATTTACCAAAAATTTTACAGGAAATTACTTTAGAGGATGTCCTTGATGCTGGACATCACTTAATAGATGAAGGGGACATAGTTGATTTTACAATATTCCCATCGTAGTAACCTATCATAATAGACACTAGAAAGAAGGAATGACAAGTATGAGGAAAAAAACAATTGGTGAGGTTTTACGTTTAGCTAGAACCAACCAAGGGTTAACTTTAGAAGAATTACACAAAAAAACAGAAATTCAGTTGGATATGTTGGAGGCAATGGAAGATGATGATTTTGATCAACTTCCTAGTCCATTTTATACTCGTTCTTTTTTGAGAAAATATGCGTGGGCAGTTGAGCTAGATGAGCGAATTGTCTTGGATGCTTATGATTCTGGGAGCATGATTACTTATGAGGAAGTAGATGTTGATGAAGAGGAGTTGACAGGCAGGAGACGTTCAAGTAAGAAAAATAAGACATCATTTTTACCTTTATTTTATTTTATACTTTTTGCACTATCGATTGTAATTTTTGTGACTTATTATGTTTGGAATTATCTCCAGACTCAACCTGAGCGTTCATCTGCGTCTAGTTATAGTGTGGTCCAAGCAACAAGCTCGACTAGTTCTGTAACTCCGTCTTCAAGCAGTAGCTCATCTAGTAGTTCTTCGAATATGGAACCAGCTATAAGTGTATCAGGTGAAGGAAATAGAGTAGAAGTTGCTTATAAAACGAGAAAGGAAACTGCAAAATTGCAATTATCAGTCTCAGATGCTAGAAGTTGGGTTAGTGTTTCAGAAAGTGAGCTTGAGGGTGGCGTGACCTTATCACCGGATAATAAAAGTGCGGAAACAACAGTTTCAACTAAAAATTCTGTAATCATTACTTTAGGTGTTGTCAAAGGTGTCGCTTTAACAGTAGATAATCAGACTGTTGACTTATCGAAATTAACAGCTCAGACTGGAAAAATCACTGTAACCTTTACTAAAAATTAAGGAAAAACGAATGAAAAAAGAACAAA
>NZ_CAUQJA010000032.1:0-12322 GCF_963518475.1 uncultured Streptococcus sp.
ACTGACAAGGAGGAGGTGAGAAGATGGCCATAGCCAAGATTATCGTAGATGTGCCTTTGATGCAGACGGACCAGCCCTATAGTTACAGGATTCCTAAGGAATTTGAGGGAATGCTAGAAGTTGGGATGCGGGTTCATGTGCCTTTTGGTAAGGGTAATCGCCTGATTCAAGGGATTGTTCTTGATTTGGATTCTCAATCAGCTGAAGAAGAGATAGAGCAAGATTTAAAAGATATTGTCGAGGTGTTGGATTTTTCTCCTGTTCTCACGCAAGAACAACTCTGGCTGGCTGAGGAGTTACGCAAATCTGTCTTCTCCTACAAAATCTCTATCCTCAAGGCTATGTTACCGGGATTTCTAAACTCCAGCTATGACAAGATTCTCTATCCTCTGGAAGGCCTAAGTCATGAAGACCGAGAGCGCTTGTTTGATTCAGAAGATTCACTTGCCTTTTCTTCTCTAGATTTAGGTAAGCAAGCTGAAATGATGCGATTGACTAGAAAAGGCTTGCTTGGGCTAGAATATCAGGCAATTGATCAAAAGAAGGTCAAGACCCAGTCTTGGTATGAGGTAGACCTTGTTCAGTTAGAAGGTGTAGAGATTTCTGCACGTGCCAAGAAAAAGTTGGAATTGAGAGACTATCTGCTGTCTCATCCTGAGAGCGCTTCTTTGGCTAGTTTGTTAGAGTCCTACTCGCGGGAGCAAGTCAACTTCTTTGTGGAACAAGGTGCTGTTACCATAGTCCAAAAAGAAGTCCAACGCTCGGCTGCTTATTTTGAAGGAATTGAAGCAAGTCAGCCTTTGGAGTTGAATCCAGAGCAAAGACAGGCGCGTGATGCGGTTGTGAGTGCGATTGGCAGTCATCAACCTCCCTTTCTCCTTCAAGGGATTACAGGAAGTGGGAAGACAGAGGTTTATTTACAAATAATCCAAGGAGCCCTGGATAAGGGGAAAACAGCCATCTTGTTAGTGCCTGAGATTTCCTTGACTCCTCAGATGACGGAGCGTTTTATTGCTCGCTTTGGTGAGAAAGTGGCCATCCTTCACTCAGGCTTGTCTAATGGTGAAAAGTATGATGAATGGCGCAAGGTGGAACGCGGCGATGCCCAAGTTGTGGTTGGCGCCAGATCGGCCATCTTTGCTCCGCTGAAAAATCTAGGTGTTATGATTATCGATGAGGAGCACGAAGCGACTTATAAGCAAGACAGTAATCCCCGCTACCATGCTAGAGAGGTGGCTATTTTACGGGCTCAGTACAATCAAGCTGCCCTGGTACTTGGTTCAGCAACTCCTAGTTTGGAAAGCCGTGCGCGGGCTGGAAAAGGCGTTTATCAACATTTACGTCTGACCCAACGCGCCAATCCTTTAGCTAGGATCCCTGAGGTTCAAGTGATTGACTTTCGAGACTATATCGGACAGAATGAGACATCAAACTTTACACCTCCTTTGCTAGAAGCCATCCAAGACCGTGTGGCTAAAAAAGAGCAGGTGGTTCTCATGCTCAATCGTCGTGGTTATTCTAGCTTTGTCATGTGTCGAGAGTGTGGGACGGTGGATACTTGTCCTAACTGTGACATTTCCTTGACCTTGCACATGGATACTAAGACCATGAACTGCCATTATTGTGGTTTTTCTAAGGACATTCCTCAGGTCTGTCCTAACTGTAAGAGCCGAAGTATTCGTTACTATGGGACGGGAACTCAGAAGGCTTATGACGAGCTGGCAGAACTCTTTCCCCAGGCTCGCATTCTGCGCATGGATGTGGATACGACTCGCAAGAAAGGAAGTCATCAAGCTCTACTTGACCAGTTTGGGCGAGGGGAAGCAGATATTTTACTAGGTACTCAGATGATTGCCAAGGGATTGGATTTTCCCAATGTAACTCTAGTCGGAGTTCTAAATGCGGATACGGCCTTGAATTTACCTGATTTCCGTTCTTCTGAGAGAACCTTCCAGCTCTTGACTCAGGTTGCTGGACGAGCTGGACGTGCCGAAAAAGCAGGTCAGGTCTTGATCCAGTCTTATAATCCGCAGCACTATGCTATTCGATTTGCCAAGGATCAGGATTACGAAGGCTTTTATGCCTATGAAATGGGTATTAGACGACAACTAGGCTATCCACCTTACTATTTCACCATTGGCATTACCCTTTCTCATAAGAAAGAAGAAGAGGTTGTCAAACGTGCCTATGAAGTCATGAACATTTTGCGATCAGGCTTGTCAGAGACCAGTCACATTCTGGGGCCAACGCCCAAACCCATTGCCCGTACCCACAACCTCTATCATTACCAGATTTTAATTAAATACCGTTTAGAAGATGAGCTGGGGCCGACCCTCAATCAGGTCTTGGCCTTGACTCAAGAACGGGAAAATAGTGAGCTCCGTCTCAGCATTGACCATGAGCCACAGCAATTTTTATAAGAAGGAGAAGATATGACAAAACTAATCTTTATGGGGACCCTCGACTTTTCAGCAACAGTCTTAAAAGGACTTTTGACAGATGACCGTTACGAGATTCTAGCCGTTGTGACCCAGCCAGACCGTGCTGTCGGACGTAAAAAAGTGATCCAGGAAACCCCAGTTAAACAAGCTGCCAAAGAGGCAGGACTTCCTATCTACCAACCTGAAAAATTATCTGGAAGTCCAGAGATGGAAGATCTTATGAAGTTAGGAGCAGATGGAATTGTGACTGCTGCTTTTGGCCAGTTTCTCCCAAGTAAACTCCTTGATAGCATGGACTTTGCGGTCAATGTTCACGCTTCCCTCCTTCCAAAACACCGTGGTGGAGCGCCAATCCATTATGCCTTGATTCAAGGGGATGAGGAAGCTGGTGTAACCATCATGGAAATGGTTAAGGAAATGGATGCAGGAGATATGATTTCTCGTCGCAGTATTCCTATCACAGATGAGGACAATGTTGGTACCTTATTTGAGAAATTAGCGCTTGTTGGTCGTGATTTGCTTTTGGATACTTTACCTGCCTATATTGCTGGGGAAATCAAACCTGAACCACAGGATCCAAGTCAGGTTACTTTCTCGCCAAATATAAAACCCGAAGAAGAAAAACTGGACTGGAATAAAAGCAATCGTCAACTTTTCAACCAAATCCGTGGGATGAACCCCTGGCCTGTTGCCCATACTTTCCTTAAGGGTGACCGCTTTAAGATTTATGAAGCCCTACCAGTAGAAGGCCAGGGAAATCCAGGTGAGATCCTCTCTATTGGTAAGAAAGAATTGATTGTCGCAACGGCTGAAGGAGCTTTGTCTCTCAAACAAGTTCAGCCTGCTGGTAAGCCTAAGATGGACATTGCTTCCTTCCTCAACGGTGTTGGACGCACATTGACTGTAGGAGAACGATTTGGTGACTAAAGTAGAAACAGCTAGAAGTCTAGCTCTAGCAGTGCTAGAGGATGTTTTTGTCAATCAAGCATACTCAAACATTGCCTTAAATAAGCATCTCAAGGGAAGCCAACTTTCAGCAGCAGACAAGGGCTTAGTGACCGAGCTAGTCTATGGAACGGTAGCACGTAAACTGACTCTGGAATGGTACCTATCCCACTTTATCGAAGACAGAGACCGGTTAGACAGTTGGATCTATGTCCTTCTTCTCATGAGTGCCTACCAACTCCGCTATTTGGACAAGATTCCAGATCATGCTGTGGTCAATGAAGCAGTGGAATTGGCCAAAGTCCGTAAAAAGGGCAGTGAAAAATTGGTCAACGCCGTCCTTCGCCGTATCTTGCGTGAAGGCTGGCCAGATATTGCTAGCATCAAGCGAAAAAACAAGCGTAATTCCATTGCCTATTCTCTCCCGGTTTGGCTAGTTTCCAAGCTCAAGGAAGAATACGGTGAAGAGCGAGCACAGACTATTTTTGAAAGTCTTTTGGTGCGAAACAAGGCCAGCATCCGAGTGACTGATTTAAGTCGAAAAGAGGAAATCCAAGCCTTGTTGGAGGCTAGTGATTCATCCTTGTCTCCTTCTGGTCTTGTTAAGGAGCAGGGGAATTTTGCAGGACATGATTTGTTTGTGGAGGGAGCTATTACCATTCAAGACGAGTCCAGTCAGCTTGTTGCTCCGACGCTTGATTTACAAGGTGATGAGCAGGTTCTAGATGCCTGTGCGGCTCCGGGTGGAAAAACAGCCCATATAGCCTCTTATCTCACGACAGGTCAGGTTACTGCTCTGGACTTGTATGACCACAAGTTGGACTTAATCCAAGAAAATGCCCAACGTCTGGGTGTGGCGGATCGGGTTCAAACGCAAAAATTGGATGCCAGAAAGGTACATGAGCTTTTTGGTCAGGATTCATTTGATAAGATTTTGGTAGATGCTCCCTGTTCAGGAATTGGTCTTCTGCGACGCAAACCAGACATTAAATACAATAAAGAAACGGCAGATTTCGCTTCCTTGCAGGAAATTCAGCTAGAAATATTAGGTAGTGTTTGTCAAACACTACGCAAAGGTGGTATAATAACTTATAGTACCTGTACTATTGTCTCAGAGGAGAACTTTCAAGTCGTACAGGCATTTTTAGAAAGTCATCCTGAATTTGAGCAGGTAACACTAGAACATGAATGTAAGGATATCATGAAAGACGGCTGTATCCTCATTACACCTGAATTGTATGGAAGTGATGGATTCTTCATCAGTCAATTTCGCAAGATATCGGATTAGGAAGGAACTAACACATGGAAATTTCATTATTAACAGATGTTGGTCAGAAACGAACAAATAACCAAGACTATGTCAACCACTATGTCAATAGAGCTGGACGTACTATGATTATCCTAGCTGATGGTATGGGAGGTCATCGCGCAGGGAATATCGCTAGTGAAATGGCGGTAACAGACCTAGGTGTAGCTTGGGTAGATACTCAAATCGATACAGTTAATGAAGTACGTGAATGGTTTGCTAACAACCTTGAGATTGAAAATCAAAAGATTAACCAATTGGGACAAGATGAAGCTTATAAAGGAATGGGAACAACCCTCGAGGCTGTTGCTATTATTGGCAATCAGGCTATCTATGCTCACATTGGGGATTCTCGTATCGGTTTGATTCGTGGAGAAGAATACCACCAGTTAACAAGCGACCATTCTTTGGTCAATGAATTGCTCAAGGCTGGTCAATTGACACCTGAAGAAGCAGCTAGCCACCCACAGAAAAATATTATTACCCAGTCAATTGGTCAAAAAGACGAAATTCAGCCTGATTTTGGAATGATTACCCTTGCGACAGGAGATTATCTCCTACTTAATAGCGACGGATTAACCAACATGATTTCAGGCAGTGAGATTTGTGATATTGTAACCAGTGATATTCCTTTGGCAGATAAAACAGCGACGCTCGTGCGTTTTGCTAACAATGCAGGAGGTTTAGACAATATTACGGTTGCCCTTGTTTCTATGAACGAGGAGGATGAAGAATGATCCAAATCGGCAAGATTTTTGCCGGGCGGTATCGGATTATCAAACAAATTGGTCGAGGAGGCATGGCAGATGTATACTTGGCCAAGGATTTGATTCTAGACGGGGAAGAAGTGGCAGTAAAGGTCCTGAGGACCAACTACCAAACAGATCCCATTGCAGTGGCTCGTTTTCAGCGTGAAGCGAGAGCTATGGCAGATCTGGACCATCCTCATATCGTTCGGATTACAGATATTGGTGAGGAAGACGGTCAACAGTACTTAGCTATGGAGTACGTAGCAGGACTTGACCTCAAACGCTATATCAAGGAACACCATCCTCTTTCAAATGAAGAAGCGGTCCGAATCATGGGACAAATCCTCTTGGCTATGCGCTTAGCCCATACTAGAGGCATTGTTCACCGCGATTTGAAACCTCAAAATATCCTCTTGACACCAGATGGGACTGCCAAAGTCACAGATTTTGGGATTGCGGTAGCCTTTGCTGAGACGAGTCTGACTCAGACCAACTCTATGCTGGGCTCGGTTCATTACTTGTCACCAGAGCAGGCGCGTGGTTCTAAAGCGACTGTACAGAGTGATATCTATGCCATGGGGATCATCTTTTATGAGATGTTGACAGGACATATCCCTTACGATGGGGATAGTGCAGTGACCATCGCCCTCCAGCATTTCCAGAAACCATTGCCATCGGTTATAGCTGAGAATCCATCTGTGCCTCAGGCTTTAGAGAATGTTGTCATCAAGGCAACTGCCAAGAAATTGACAGATCGTTATCAGTCAGTTGCAGAGATGTATGTGGACTTGTCTAGTAGTTTGTCTTATAATCGTCGCAATGAGCCTAAATTGGTGTTTAATGATACCACTAAGGCTGACACCAAGACTCTTCCTAAAGTTCCACAAAGTACCTTGACTTCGATTCCTAAGGTGCAAACACAAAGTCCAAAGCCACAGACTGCGAAGCCGAGTCAGCAGGCTTCAGAGGACAATTACGCAACCAAGCCTGTTAAGAAACGGAAATTTAGAGTTCGCTATATGATTTTGTTGGCCAGCATTGTATTGGTGGCAGCTTCTCTTATTTGGATACTATCCAGAACTCCTGCAACAATTGCCATTCCAAATGTGGCAGGTCAGACAGTGGCGGAAGCCAAGGAAACCCTCAAGAAAGCCAATTTTGAGATTGGCGAGGAGAAATCAGAGGCTAGTGAAAAGGTGGAAGAAGGGCGGATTATCCGTACAGATCCTGACGCTGGAACTGGTCGAAAAGAAGGAACGAAAATCAATTTGGTTGTCTCATCAGGCAAGCAATCTTTCCAATTGAGCAATTATATCGGCCGTAAATCGACCGATGTTATCGCAGAGCTCAAGCAGAAGAAGGTACCTGAAAATCTCATCAAGATAGAGGAAGAAGAATCAAGCGAGAGTGAAGAAGGAACAGTTCTTAGACAGAGCCCGTCTGCTGGAACAACTTATGATTTGAGTAAGGCCTCAACAATTACTTTAACTATTGCTAAGAAAGTAACAAGTGTTGTCATGCCAAGTTATACAGGTTCCAGTCTTGAATTTACTAAAAATAATCTCGTTCAAATTGTCGGTATTAAAGAAGCCAACATTGAAGTTGTAGAAGTTACCACAGCTCCTTCCGGAACTACTGAAGGTACCGTCGTTGAACAGAGTCCAAGAGCAGGTGAAAAGGTTGATTTGACTAAGACGCGTGTCAAGATTTCAATCTACAAACCAAAAACACCGCCGTCAACGTCATCATCAGCACCAGCCCAACGTGGAAACCAAGGTTCTACTACAACACCAAGTCAGGGGAACCAACAAGGAAATCAACGAGGGAATGCACCTGCTACTACTCAATCAAGTAGTGAAGGAAACCACGAAAATTCTCGTAATTAAACGAATCTTTGTCATGATTTCATGGCAAAGATTTTTTTTGACTCCAGATTTGTGATAGAATAGAAGGAGTTGATAAAAGGAGGAACGCATGGAAGAATCAAGAGAATTAAATGCCGTCATTGATGTGATTATGTTAGCTGGAACCATTCTTCTCAAAAGTGGCTCAGAAATTCATCGTGTAGAAGATACCATGATTCGTATTGCGCATTCGCAGGGGATTGTGGATTGCAATGTTCTTGCCATGCCTGCCGCTATCTTTTTCTCCATTGAAAATACCAATATTTCGCGAATGAAACGCGTGACTTCCTCTTCTTATAACATCGAAAAAGTCTGCGATGTGAACCAGATTTCTCGTCAGTTGGTAGGAGGAAATCTTGATTTAGAGACGGCCTTCAAGCAATTGACGGCCTTGCAAGCCCAACCCCTTCCTTATACTAAGTTGAAGGTAACTCTGGCTGCGACCTTTAGTGCTCCTTTCTTTTCAATTATGTTTAGTGGAAATATCTACGACGCACTTGGGGCAGGAGTGGCTACCTTATTTGGTTTTGCCTTTTCCCTCTATGTGGAGAAGTTTATCCGAATTCCTTTTGTGACAGCCTTTGCTGGAGCCTTCGTCTTTGGGATGATAGCCCAGTTTTGGACTCGCTACACAGGCTTTCCTTCAACGGCAGACTTGATTATAGCTGGTGCGGTCATGCCTTTTGTTCCAGGAATTGCCTTGACCAATGCGGTTCGGGATATTATGACTAACCACATAAACTCTGGTATGAGTAAGATGTTTGAATCCCTGCTCATTACCCTTGCTTTAGGGGCGGGAACTTCTGTCGCCTTGGTATTGATGAACTAATATGACACTAACAACCTTTTTATTACAAGCAGTAGCAAGTCTTCTTGCTATTATCACTTTTTTAATCGTACTCAATGTGCAACGCTCTATGCTCTTACCTGGAGGGATTTTAGGCATGGCTGTCTGGCTAATCTATCTCTTGCTCAAGGAACCGACCAATGTTATTGTGGCTACTTTTATTGCAGCTATTATCGGTTCTTGTGTCAGCCAGATTTTAAGTATTCTTTATAAGACACCTGCTGTGGTCTTTATCTTGGCTATCTTGGCACCTCTGGTTCCGGGTTATCTCTCCTATCGGACAACTGCCTTTTTTGTGACGGGAGATTACAGTCATGCCATTGCTAGTGCAACCTTGGTTGTTATGCTGGCTTTGGTGATTTCCATTGGCATGGCTAGCGGAACAGTGATTCTTAGACTTTATTCCTACTTAAGAAAGCAGCATAATGGTTAGAATAATAAGCGACTTGATTTGGTGAATCAAGTCTTTTTTCTCTCTTTTACTGCTATTTGTGATAAAATAGTATAGAACGATTTTTTACAATGAATGATAAAACAGAGGTAAATATGACAATCGGTATTGATAAGATTGGTTTTGCGACCAGTCAATATGTCTTGAAATTACAAGACTTAGCAGAAGCGAGGGGAATTGACCCTGAAAAATTAAGCAAAGGACTCTTGCTCAAGGAATTGAGTATTGCGCCCTTAACTGAGGATATCGTGACCTTGGCGGCCAGTGCAAGTGATTCTATTTTAACTGAGCAAGAGAGACAAGAAATTGACATGGTTATTGTAGCTACTGAGTCAGGAATTGACCAAAGTAAAGCTGCAGCCGTCTTTGTGCATGGTTTGCTGGGCATCCAGCCCTTTGCTCGTAGTTTCGAGATTAAAGAAGCCTGCTATGGAGCGACAGCGGCCCTTCATTATGCCAAATTGCATGTGGAAAATTCTCCAGAGTCCAAGGTATTGGTCATTGCTAGTGATATTGCCAAGTACGGTATTGAAACTCCAGGAGAACCAACTCAGGGTGCTGGCAGTGTGGCCATGTTGATTACACAAAATCCACGCATTATGGCCTTTAATAATGACAATGTAGCTCAAACCCGTGATATCATGGATTTTTGGCGTCCAAATTACTCAACAACCCCTTATGTAAATGGTGTCTATTCTACCCAACAATATCTAGATAGTTTGAAAACGACTTGGCTTGAATACCAAAAACGCTACCAGCTTACCTTAGATGATTTTGCGGCTGTTTGCTTCCACTTGCCTTATCCTAAATTAGCGCTAAAAGGCTTGAAAAAAATCATGGATAAGAACTTGCCTCAAGAGAAAAAAGACCTCTTGCAAAAGCATTTTGACCAGTCTATTCTCTACAGTCAAAAGGTGGGGAATATCTATACAGGTTCACTTTTCCTTGGACTTTTGTCTCTCTTGGAAAATACAGATAGCTTGAAGGCTGGCGATAAAATTGCCCTTTATAGTTACGGAAGTGGTGCTGTGGCTGAGTTCTTTAGTGGTGAATTAGTTGAAGGATATGAAGCTTATTTGGATAAAGACCGCTTGAACAAGCTCAACCAACGAACTGCCCTGTCTGTTGCAGACTATGAAAAAGTCTTCTTTGAGGAAGTAGAGTTAGATGAAACAAATTCTGCCCAGTTTGCTGGCTATGAAAATCAAGATTTTGCCTTGGTTGAAATTGTGGACCACCAACGCCGTTATAGCAAGGTTGAAAAATAATGAAGATAAGTTGGAATGGATTTTCTAAAAAATCATACCAAGAGCGCCTCGAGCTGTTAAAAGCTCAGGCGCTCCTTAGTCCTGAGAGACAAGCGAGTCTGGAGCAGGATGAACAGATGAGTGTGACTGTGGCAGACCAGCTGAGTGAGAATGTGGTGGGAACTTTTTCTCTGCCTTATTCGCTGGTCCCAGAAGTTCTCGTTAACGGTCAGGAATACACAGTTCCCTATGTGACAGAAGAACCGTCCGTGGTTGCTGCGGCCAGTTATGCAAGTAAAATCATCAAGCGTGCAGGTGGCTTTACTGCTCAAGTCCATGAGCGTCAGATGATTGGTCAGGTAGCCCTTTATCAAGTTGCTAATCCTGAACAAGCGCAAGAGAAAATTGCCAGCAAGAAAGCCGAACTCTTGGAACTTGCCAATCAAGCCTATCCTTCTATCGTTAAACGTGGAGGTGGGGCGCGTGATTTGCATGTAGAACAGATAAAAGGCGAAACAGACTTTCTCGTTGTTTATCTCCATGTTGATACCCAAGAAGCCATGGGAGCCAATATGCTCAACACCATGCTAGAAGCCTTGAAACCAGTCTTAGAAGAACTCAGTCAGGGACAGAGTCTCATGGGAATCCTGTCCAACTACGCGACCGATTCTCTAGTGACTGCAAGTTGTCGTATCGCCTTTCGCTACTTGAGTCGCCAAAAGGATCAAGGACGAGAAATTGCGGAGAAGATAGCCTTGGCTAGTCAGTTTGCGCAGGCTGATCCTTACCGAGCTGCTACTCATAATAAAGGGATTTTTAATGGTATAGATGCCATTTTGATTGCCACTGGTAATGACTGGCGTGCCATCGAAGCCGGGGCCCATGCCTTTGCCAGTCGAGATGGACATTACCAAGGTCTTAGTCAATGGACGCTGAACCTTGAAAGAGAAGAATTGGTCGGTGAGATGACCCTGCCCATGCCTGTAGCGACTAAGGGTGGCTCTATCGGTCTCAACCCTCGTGTAGCCCTCAGTCATGAATTACTGGGAAATCCTTCTGCCAAAGAATTAGCTCAGATTATCGTGTCTATCGGTCTCGCCCAAAACTTTGCAGCCCTGAAAGCCTTGGTGAGTACAGGAATCCAACAAGGTCACATGAAGTTGCAGGCCAAATCCTTAGCACTCCTAGCAGGTGCTAGTGAGTCTGAAGTTGCTCCCCTAGTCGAGCGCCTCATCGCAGATAAAACCTTTAACTTAGAGACTGCTCAGCGTTATCTAGAAAACTTAAGATCATAAAAAAACTCAGACCGATCGGTCTGAGTTTTCTTGTGCTTATACTCTTCGAAAATCAAATTCAAACCACGTCAGCTTCGCCTTACCGTACTCAAGTACAGCCTGCGGCTAGTTTCCTAGTTTGCTCTTTGATTTTCATTGAGTATTAAATACTTTTTCCAGGTAATAGAGTAACTGGTAAAAAGTAACCAGTTGTCGCGACTTCCTTACCTGCGATCTTCTGCAAGAGGAGGTCAACAGTGAGGCAGGCAATTTCTTCCATAGGTTGCTTCACAGTCGTCAAATGAGGATAGTAATTCTCGATAAAGTAGGTCCCATCATAGCCAATGACTTTAAGCTCTTCTGGGACAGAAATGCCCAGTTCCTGAGCAATTTTAATGACTAGAATAGCAGTCAAATCATCCGAAGCAAAGATGGCATCTGGCTTTTGTCGAGTTAAGATATTCTTGATTTCCATTTCTTTTCTGACAGGAGAAAAGTCACTGGAAACATTGATAATAGGAGCTTTGGGGAGTACAGAAGCAAAACCAGCGTGGCGTAGTCCAGTTGGCGAATTAGAATTGTCATTCCCTGTAATCATGATGATAGACTGGGCGCCTGTCTTAACCAAGGTCTGGGCAGCAAGGACCCCACCAGCATAGTTGTCAGAGGAGACGACAGGAATATCTGGAGACAGGTTTCGGTCAAAGGAAATAATTGGCGCTGTCACGCGATTGTAGTCTTCGATTCCCAAGTTGTGACTACCCGAAATGATGCCGTCCACCTGATTGGCTTCCAACATTTCGATGTATTCGCGTTCCTTTTCAGAATCGTGCTCACTGTTGCAGATGATGGTCTTATAACCATTTTTGAAGAGTTGGTGTTCCAGTTTATCAATTAATTCTGCATAGAAAACATTGGAAATATTGGGAAAAATCAAGCCGATTAACTTAGCTGACTTTCCTTGCAGACTACGAGCCAGATTATTGGGTTTATAGCCCAATTCTCGCATGGCTTCATTTACCTTTTGAATGGTTTTCTCAGAGAGATAGCCTTTTTTATTGATAACCCGAGAAACGGTAGTAGGGCTGACACCTGCAAGTTTTGCGACATCAGTTAGTTTTGCGACCATAATCTAATTCATAGTAAGTTCCAGTTGGG
>NZ_CAUQJA010000033.1:0-9635 GCF_963518475.1 uncultured Streptococcus sp.
TACCAGAAACTGTTGCTAAAATCTGATGTCCATTTTCAAGTTCAACCGTAAACATTGCATTCGGCATTGTATCAACTACTTTGCCTTCAACTTCAATCACATCGTCTTTTGCCACGCAAAAGCACCTCCATAAATTTCGATTCGATGCCTCTAGACACAGAGACAACAATTATAAGTCAGACTATCTCAGTATAACATTTGTAGCGGATTTTTGCAAGTGTGAAAAACGCTTTATTTCAAATTTGTCAATACTTTTTCGATATCTGAGAAGACATCATTGATATCTTGATTACCTTCGATGTCATGAACCAAACCTTTGGCACGGTAGTGAGCAATGATTGGTTCCCCTTGAGCAATATTAACGTCCAAACGACGTTTTACTGTCTCAGGTTTATCATCTTCACGTTGGTAGTAATCTTCTTCTTTATAGTCAACTGGTGGGTTAAAGACCTTGTGGAAAGTTTCTCCAGTTACACGGTGGATGATACGACCACTCAAACGTTCCAAGAGACTGTCAGGGTTCACCTCAATGTTGATGACACCTTCTAGTTCAATGCCAAGTTCAGCCAATGTTTTGTCCAAGGCATGAGCTTGTTCGATTGTACGTGGGTAACCATCCAACAAGAATCCTGTTTCTTTAATATCATCTTGTGAAAGACGTTCTTTTACGATCCCATTTGTAACTTCGTCAGGAACCAATTCACCCTTGTCAATGTATGACTTAGCAAGAACACCCATTTCAGTTTGATTTGCCATAGCAGCGCGGAACATATCACCTGTTGAGATATGTGCAACATGGAATTGTTCTACGATTTTTGCTGCTTGAGTTCCCTTACCTGCACCAGGTAAGCCCATAATCAAAAGATTCATGATTTGATCTCCTTATTTTATTTTTAAATAGAAGCAAAAAGTCTTTTCACCCCTATTTAAAAACAAAATAGAAGAGGGGAGACCAAACTCTCACTAATGTTAGAGTTAAACCTCCACTCCCTCAGCATTTACTGATTCAGTAAATGCTTTTATTCTGTTCTGTCCATGAAACCAACATACTTACGTTTCAATAGGTAACCTTCCAATTGTTTGATTCCTTCAATACCTGTAGAGATAATGATCAAAAGACTAGTTCCTCCAAAAGCAACTGCTTCTGAAAGTCCGAAAACATCTTTTGCCACGATCGGTAAAATAGAAATCACACCAAGGAAGAGAGAACCAACAGTTGCAAGACGACGAAGAAGTTTAGACATATATTCTTCTGTACCTTTACCAGGACGAACTCCGTGGATATAAGCACCGCTCTTTTGTAGGTTTTCTGCCGCTTTTTCAGGATTAATCTGTACAAACGTATAGAAGAATGTAAAGAGAATAATCAATAAAGCATACATAGCAATACCAGTTGGTGAAGTTGTTGCCAGCATTTCTTGTGCTGTTCTTACCCAAGCCCAATCATGACCTGTGGCGCTCAAAAACTGAAGAATAGCCGCAGGCGCTGCAGTAATCGAACTTGCAAAGATAACAGGGATAACTCCAGCAGGGTTTACTTTCAAAGGAAGGTAAGAGCTAGATGGAGCACCTTGTGCAACCTTAGTATATTGGATTGGAATTTTGTATTCTGCTTGTTGAACATAAGTTGTAAAATAAATAATCAACAATACAGTAATAATCAAAATGATTACGAAAATGATAGATGAGTTGATACGGCTACTTGGGACGTTCACAAAGTAGTCAACATAGATGCCTTGAATCATCTCTGGAATTGAGGCAACAATCCCGGCAAAGATAATCATAGAAACACCATTTCCGTATCCCTTATCTGTAATTTGCTCTCCCAACCAAGTCACAATCATACTACCAGCTGTTAAGATGATACCAATCATGATAAAGACTTGTGGTGTAAGAGCTGTTTTCAACAATTGAGCTCCAGCCAAAGTATTAAAACCAGCTGTAATCCCGATAGATTGCACAAAGGCTAGAACAAGAGCAATATAACGAGTAGCTTGATTTAATTTTCTTCGACCTACTTCCCCTTGTTTACCCCACTCTACAAATTTGGGTAAAATATCCATTTGCAAGAGTTGGACAACGATAGAGGCTGTAATGTAGGGACTAACACCAAGAGCAAAAACTGAGAAGTTTTTCATGGCATTCCCTGACACCAAGCTCAACATGTTTAAGAAGGATAATCCACTTAAAGCATTCAAGCTATTGGCATTCACACCGGGCACTGTAATGCTAGTTCCGATACGAAAAACCAAAACGATAAAAATTGTAAATAAAATTTTTGATCGAACCTGCTTGACTTTAAGAGCTTCTCTTAATAATTTAAAAAACATAGGTCACCTCTCTTAGATGACTTCTACTGAACCACCTTTAGCAGTGATAGCTTCTTCAGCTGATTTAGAGAATTTAGCTGCTTTCACAGTCAATTTCTTAGTCAACTCACCGTTACCAAGAATTTTAATACCTGATTTTTCAGCTTTAACAATTCCTGCTTCGATAAGAACAACTGGAGTAACTTCAGCACCATCTTCAAAGACGTTCAATTGGTCAAGGTTCACAATTGCGTATTCTTTAGCGTTGATGTTAGTGAATCCACGTTTTGGAAGACGACGGAACAATGGAGTTTGTCCACCTTCAAAACCAAGGCGAACTCCGCCACCGCTACGAGCTTTTTGACCTTTTTGACCACGACCAGATGTTTTACCGTTACCTGATGAAGTACCACGACCAACGCGGTTACGTACTTTACGAGAACCTTCTGCAGGTTTCAATTCATGAAGTTTCATTTTTATTTTCTCCTCTTTTGTAAAATGCTAGCGCCGATAAGGGAGAAAAGGTTGTCTCCCCCATCAACTCGCCTATACGACGTCATCATAGATGACTATATCTAGTTTTAGGGGATGGTATAGTGCACATCCCCTAAAAATTCATTAGTTTACTTCTTCAACTGTTACCAAGTGAGATACTGCAGTGATCATACCACGGATAGCAGCGTTATCTTCTTTGATAACAGAGCTGTTCAATTTGCCAAGTCCAAGTGCTACAACAGTTTTACGTTGTGATGGAATGCGTCCGATTGGAGACTTAGTCAAAGTAATTTTAATTTGAGCCATTTTATCCCCTTTCTTATGCCAAATCAGAAACTGAAATACCACGAAGGGCAGCAACTTCTTCAGCGCGTTTCAATTGTTTCAAACCTTCAACAGTTGCACGAACAATGTTGATTGGAGTGTTAGAACCAAGTGATTTAGATGTAATATCTGCCACACCTGCCAATTCCACAACGGCACGAACTGCACCACCAGCGGCAACTCCAGAACCTTCTACAGCAGGTTTCAACAATACTTTAGCTCCACCGAATTCTGAAAGAACTTCGTGTGGGATTGTTGTTCCAACCATAGGAACTTCGATCAAGTTTTTCTTAGCATCATCTACTGCTTTACGGATTGCTTCTGGAACTTCTTGAGCTTTACCAGTACCAAATCCTACGCGACCGTTGTGGTCACCAACAACAACAAGAGCTGCGAAACGAAGACGACGTCCACCTTTAACAACTTTTGTAACACGGTTGACAGCAACTACGCGTTCTTCTAATTCAACTGCATTGTCTTTAAATGCCATTTTCTAGTGTCCTCCTATTAGAATTTCAATCCGTTTTCACGAGCTGCATCAGCCAAAGCTTTCACACGTCCGTGATATAGATATCCACCGCGGTCGAACACCACTTCTGAAATACCTTTAGCGTTTGCACGTTCTGCAACGAGTTTACCGACAGCAACGGCTTGTTCAGTTTTAGTTCCTTTTGAAACTTCTTTGTCAAGAGTTGAAGCACTTGCGAGCGTTACACCCGCTACGTCATCAATCACTTGAGCGTAGATGCCTGTATTAGAACGGAATACGTTCAAACGTGGGCGATCAGCAGTTCCAGAGAGTTTTCCGCGAACGCGACGGTGGCGTTTTTGGCGGAGTTTGTTTTTATCTGGTTTTGAAATCACAGTTTTCACCTCTTTAGTTTTAAATCGTGTGCTATGCACAAAGTTGGAAAATAGGTTGGTGGTTGAGAATCAACCACTCAACATTATTTACCTGTTTTACCTTCTTTACGGCGAACGAATTCACCAACGTAACGGATACCTTTACCTTTATATGGTTCTGGTGAACGAAGGCTACGTACGTAAGCAGCTGTTTGACCAACTACTTCTTTTGAAATTCCGCTAACAACGATTGTTGTTGGATTTGGAAGTTCAAAAGTAATTCCTTCTGGAGCTTCAACTTCGTCTGGATGAGATTTACCAACAGCCAAAACAAGTTTAGATCCTTGAAGTTGTGCACGGTAACCAACCCCGCGCATTTCAAGTTCTTTCTTGAATCCTTCTGATACACCAATAACCATGTTGTTCAAAAGGGCACGAGTAGTTCCGTGGATAGTTTTCATTTCTTTTGAATCGTTTGGACGGTGAAGAGTTACTTCAGTACCTTCCACACGGATTTCAATATCTTTTGAGAACTCACGAGTAAGTTCTCCTTTAGGTCCTTTTACAGTTACAACGTTGTCATTGTTAGTGAGTTCAACACCAGCAGGCAACACGATAACTTTATTACCAATACGTGACATGTTTATTTTCTCCTGTTAGATTGTCAGGCCAGAACGGCCAGTTTTCACGGGGTTAAATCGATTCCTCGATTTAAAGGAACATTTAGGTTTCAATTTCAAAGTGAATCTAGGCATCATCTCGCAGGAATAACTTTGGGTTAGGCAAGAGACGATAACGAAGAGGCACAAAGAAATTGGGAGCTAAATATTACCAAACGTAAGCGATAACCTCACCACCAACATTCTTTTGGCGTGCTTCTTTATCAGTAAGCAAACCTTCAGAAGTTGAAAGGATAGCAATTCCAAGTCCGTTAAGAACTTTTGGAAGGTCTTCACGTTTTTTGTAGACACGAAGTCCTGGTTTAGAAACACGTTTCAAGTTAGTGATAACTTTTTCACCGTTTGGTCCGTATTTAAGGAATACACGGATGATGCCTTGTTTGTCATCTTCGATGATTTCAACGTTTTTTACAAAACCTTCGCGTTTAAGGATTTCAGCAATCCCTTTTTTGATGTTTGATGCAGGTACTTCAAGTACTTCGTGTTTAGCTTGGTTAGCGTTACGAATACGAGTTAGGAAGTCTGCGATTGGGTCAGTCATAACCATTTTGTTTTTCTCCTCTTACTAGTAGTTTGCAAGTTGCACTTGCTAGTTAATACATGATACAAAGAGCGTAACAGCAAGAGCAAAAATAGGCAATTTGATGCAGGAGCGATGCTCCAAAGAAAATTGGTCTTTTTTGCCAAAGCTGTAGCTCGTGTTCAAATTGGCAAGCCCAACTGAACCCGGGCTAAACTCTGTGTGAAAAAGATAAACTTTCCTAGAAACTTCAGTTTCTTCGTCAAGTTTCCTATTTTCACTTAGAGTTTTGACGCCCTTGATATCTTAAATTACCAAGATGCTTTTGTTACACCAGGAATTTGTCCTTTGTAAGCTAATTCACGGAAGCAAACACGGCAAAGTTTAAATTTGCGGTAAACTGAATGTGGACGACCACATTTTTCACAACGAGTATAAGCTTGAGTAGAGAACTTCGCTGGACGTTTGTTCTTAGCAATCATTGATTTTTTAGCCATTAGATTTACCTCCTATATTATTTTGCAAAAGGCATTCCAAGGCCTGTAAGCAATGCACGTGACTCTTCGTCAGTGTTAGCAGTTGTTACGATAACGATGTCAAGACCACGAGTTTTGTCAACGTCATCGAAGTTGATTTCTGGGAAGATCAATTGTTCTTTCACACCAAGTGTGTAGTTTCCACGTCCATCAAATGATTTTGTTGGAACACCATGGAAGTCACGTACACGTGGAAGTGAAACTGAAACCAATTTATCCAAGAATTCGTACATACGTTCACCACGAAGGGTAACTTTTGCACCGATCGCAACACCTTCACGAAGACGGAAGCCGGCGATTGATTTTTTAGCTTTAGTGATAAGTGGTTTTTGACCTGAGATAAGTGCCAATTCTTCAGCAGCTTTTTCAAGGCTTTTAGCGTTTGATACAGCTTCACCAACACCCATGTTCAAAACGATCTTATCTACTTTAGGCACAGCCATCACTGATGAGTAGTTGAATTGTTCTGTCAAAGCAGGAACTACTTCATTAAGATATTTTTCTTTTAAACGATTTGCCATTATACTTCTCCTTTCCTTCGTGATTAATCAAGCACTTCGCCTGATTTTTTGTTGTAGCGAACTTTTTTACCGTCTACAAATTTGTAACCAACACGACCAGCTACACCATTTTTGTCCAAAACTTGAACATTTGATACGTGGATAGCTGCTTCTTTCTCGATGATACCACCTTGAGGAAGCTCGTTAGTTGGACGTTGGTGTTTCTTAACGATGTTAACACCTTCAACGATAACTTTGTTTACTTTTGGAAGGGCAGTAAGGACAACAGCTTCTGTTCCCTTATCTTTACCAGCGATTACGCGAACTTTGTCGCCTTTTTTTACAAACATTAGGTTTCTCCTTGATTTTTCTTACGCCCATAAGGGCACCCTGGAGGTAAATCCAGGGGACTAGTTTGTTTCTAAAAATTAAAGTACTTCTGGAGCAAGTGACACGATCTTCATGAAGCCACCTTCACGCAATTCACGTGCAACTGGGCCAAAGATACGTGTTCCGCGAGGAGTTTTGTCTTCACGGATGATAACTGCTGCATTTTCGTCAAATTTGATGTATGAACCATCAGCACGACGAGCACCTGATTTAGTACGAACGATAACTGCTTTAACAACGTCACCTTTTTTAACCGCACCACCAGGAGTAGCTTGTTTTACAGATGCCACGATAACATCACCGATGTTTGCAAATTTACGTCCTGAACCACCAAGAACTTTGATAGTCAAGATTTCGCGAGCACCGCTGTTGTCTGCGACTTTCAAACGAGTTTCTGTTTGAATCATTTCAGTTTTCTCCTTTCAGGTTTGATTAGATGATGACCGCTTCTTCAACAACTTCTACAAGACGGAAACGTTTTGTAGCTGAAAGCGGACGAGTTTCCATGATACGTACGATATCGCCTTCTTTGGCAACATTGTTTTCATCATGAGCTTTGTATTTTTTAGAGTAGTTAATACGTTTACCATAGACTGGGTGGTTACGTTTTGTTTCAACTACAACTGTGATTGTCTTGTCCATTTTGTCAGATACAACACGTCCAACAAGAACTTTACGATTATTGCGTTCCATTGAAATTTCTCCTTCCCTAGTCTATTATTTCGCTTCAGATTGAACTGTTTTGATACGAGCGATTTGTTTTTTAACTTCTTTCAAGCGAGCTGTTTGTTCCAATTGACCAGTAGCAGCTTGGAAACGAAGTTCAAACAATTCTTTTTTCAATTCGTTTTCGCGCTTCGCGAGTTCTTCTTGAGAAAGACCACGAAGTTCTTTAACAAATTCTTTTACTTCATTAAGTTTCATGCCTTCTCCTTATTCTGCTTCACGTTTTACGAATTTACATTTAACTGGCAATTTGTGGCTAGCAAGACGAAGCGCTTCACGAGCGATCTCTTCAGATACACCAGCGATTTCGAACATCACTTTACCACGTTTAACTGGTGCTACCCAACCTTCAGGTGCCCCTTTACCAGATCCCATACGCACACCGATAGCTTTAGCAGTGTATGATTTGTGTGGGAAGATTTTAATCCAAACTTTACCACCACGTTTCATGTAACGAGTCATGGCGATACGAGCAGCTTCGATTTGGCGGTTAGTGATCCAGTGGCTTGTTGTAGCTTGAAGACCGTATTCACCGAATGCTACTTCTTTTCCACCTTTTGCTTCACCGCGCATTTTTCCACGGAATTCACGACGGTGTTTAACACGTTTAGGTACTAACATTGGTTATTTACCTCCTTTAGTGTTTTTGCGAGCTGGAAGAACTTCACCACGGTAGATCCATACTTTAACACCAAGTTTACCGTATGTAGTATCTGCTTCTTCCCAAGCGTAATCGATATCTGCACGAAGTGTGTGAAGTGGAACAGTTCCTTCAGAGTATCCTTCTGCACGGGCGATATCTGCACCGTTCAAACGACCTGATACTTGAGTTTTGATTCCTTTAGCTCCAGCACGCATTGCACGTTGGATTGCTTGTTTTTGTGCACGACGGAAAGCAACACGTTGCTCCAATTGACGAGCAATACCTTCACCTACAAGGTGAGCATCCAAATCAGGTTGTTTGATTTCGATGATGTTGATGTGTACTTGTTTTCCAGTCAATTTGTTAAGTTTTGCACGGAGTGCATCAACGTTAGCACCACCTTTACCGATTACCATACCTGGTTTAGCAGTGTGAAGTGAAACGTTAACTTTGTTTACTGCGCGTTCGATTTCGATAGTTGAAACTGCTGCGTCAGCAAGTTCTTTTTGAACGAATTTACGGATTGCAAGATCTTCATGAAGGTAATCCGCGTATTCTTTTTCAGCATACCATTTGGCATCCCAATCACGGATGATGCCGACACGCATACCAATTGGATGTACTTTTTGACCCACGATTTTACCTCCTTATTTTTCTGCAACAGCTACAGTGATGTGAGCTGTACGTTTGTTGATTGGTGAAGCTGAACCTTTCGCACGTGGACGGAAACGTTTCATAGTCGGTCCTTCGTTTGCGAATGCTTCAGATACTACCAAGTTAGCTTTATCCAAACCAAAGTTGTTTTCAGCGTTAGCTACAGCTGAGTTCAAAACTTTCAAGATGATTTCAGCAGCTTTGTTTGGAGTGAATGTCAAGATTGCGATTGCATCGGCTACGCTTTTACCACGGATGTTATCAAGAACAAGACGTGATTTACGAGGTGAAACACGTACTGTACGAGCCATTGCTTTAGCTGAAGTAATTTCTGCCATTTATGTTCTCCTTATTTTCTACGTGTTTTCTTGTCGTCTGCAGCGTGACCTTTGTAAGTACGAGTTGGTGCAAATTCACCAAGTTTGTGACCTACCATGTCTTCTTGGATGTAAACAGGTACGTGTTTACGACCGTCATAAACTGCAATAGTGTAACCAATGAAACTTGGGAAGATCGTTGAACGACGTGACCAAGTTTTAATAACTTTTTTCTTTTCGTCGTTAGCTTGAGCTTCAACTTTTTTCATCAAATGCTCATCGACGAAAGGTCCTTTTTTAAGACTGCGTCCCATTTTTATATTTTCTCCTTTAAATGTTGTACCACAGCGGCTTGCGCTCTTATGGAGCGCTACCGAGCTGGCGGATTTACTAGTTGCTTAAGCGACTAGTTTAATATTATTTCTCGTTGCGACGACGAACGATAAGTTTGTCAGATTTCGCTTTCTTGTTACGAGTTTTAAGACCAAGAGCAGGTTTGCCCCATGGAGTAGATGGTGCTTTACGACCAACTGGTGCTTTACCTTCACCACCACCGTGTGGGTGATCGTTAGGGTTCATTACAGAACCACGAACTGTTGGGCGGATACCTTTCCAACGGCTACGTCCTGCTTTACCAAGGTTTACAAGTCCATGTTGTTCATTTCCGACAACACCAACTGTAGCACGGCAAGTTCCAA
>NZ_CAUQJA010000034.1:0-8878 GCF_963518475.1 uncultured Streptococcus sp.
ATTTTCTTTTTATTCATAAAAAGCCTCCTGTTTTATATTTATGTTTAAAATATTGTTAAACACTACCCTAATTATACCACAGTTATATATACATTAGTTAATGTTTTTTAATAATTTTTAACTAAAGCAAATATACAACCTTAATCTACAAGATGAATAGAGTAAAATAAAAAGTACCTAAATGGTACTTCTTACTTGCCTACTGAACTCATCACCATGAAATTTGTACTCCTTTTTGTCCACTTGGAGTAAAGTTTAATCTATTTTATTTAATATGTAAATTCTAAAAATACTACAGAATCAACATTTATAAAGCATAACAAAGTGTAATTTATACTAAATCTATTCTAAAGTCAAAATTTTTTTGTCCCAGCCTCATTAAGTGTTTAAAGATTTAAAAAATGAACTAGCTTCAGTAAGTTTACTCTATGTTGTATTTTTCTACTTGTAGATATAATTAGATTAAAACGAACGTTTGTGATATAATATTATTAAATAATTCGCAAAAGAGGTTGAGAAATGAAACTGCTTGTTGTCGGTTCGGGTGGTCGTGAACATGCGATTGCTAAGAAGTTGCTTGAGTCAAAAGACGTTGAAAAAGTATTTGTAGCTCCTGGGAATGATGGGATGACTCTTGATAGTTTGGAATTGGTAAATATCTCTATTTCCGAACATTCTAAGTTAATTGACTTTGCAAAGGCCAACGATATTGCTTGGACCTTTATAGGGCCAGATGACGCCCTTGCGGCTGGTATCATGGATGATTTCCATGCAGCGGGTCTCAAAGCCTTTGGTCCGACAAGATTGGCGGCGGAGCTGGAGTGGTCCAAGGATTTTGCCAAGGAAATCATGGTCAAATACGACGTTCCGACGGCAACCTATGGCACATTCTCAGACTTTGAGGAAGCCAAGGCCTATATCGAAAAGCATGGTGCTCCAATCGTAGTCAAGGCTGACGGTTTGGCCCTTGGGAAAGGTGTTGTCGTTGCGGAGACGGTTGAGCAAGCAGTCGAAGCAGCTCATGAGATGCTATTGGACAATAAATTTGGTGACTCAGGTGCGCGTGTGGTTATTGAGGAATTCCTTGAAGGAGAGGAATTTTCACTCTTTGCCTTTGTCAATGGTGATAAGTTCTACATCATGCCAACGGCTCAGGATCACAAACGTGCCTACGACGGGGACAAGGGCCCTAACACTGGTGGGATGGGTGCCTATGCACCAGTTCCTCACTTGCCACAGAGTGTAGTTGAAACAGCGGTTGACACGATTGTCAAGCCAGTCCTAGAGGGGATGATTAAGGAAGGTCGTCCTTATCTGGGTGTTCTTTATGCGGGGCTTATCTTGACAGCGGATGGACCTAAGGTTATCGAGTTTAATGCTCGCTTTGGAGATCCTGAAACTCAGATTATTCTACCTCGATTAACCTCTGATTTTGCCCAAAATATCACAGATATTCTGGATGGCAAGGAGCCAAACATCACCTGGACGGACAAGGGTGTGACTCTGGGTGTGGTTGTCGCATCCAACGGTTATCCGCTAGACTATGAAAGAGGTGTCAAGTTGCCAGCAAAAACAGAGGGCGACATTATCACCTATTATGCAGGGGCTAAGTTTGCGGAAAATAGCAGAGCACTGCTATCAAACGGTGGACGTGTTTATATGCTGGTTACCACAGCAGCCACCGTCAAAGAAGCTCAAAATACCATTTACCAAGAGCTTGCCCAACAACAAACAGAAGGTCTCTTCTATCGAACAGATATCGGAAGCAAGGCAATTAGATAAAGGTATAAGAAAAAAGCGACGCAGTCGCCAAGTACAATAATGGTTGCATAACTTGCGAGCGTTAGCGAGTTAATATAGAACAATCACCGCCGCTGTGAAAGAACGATTGGATGACAATCCAATCGTTCAGGGAAACTGGAAGACCCTGGGCTTCCGATTTAGGCATGAGACACCTTTGGTGGCTGCTGCCGTCCCTCACAACCTAAGGTGATTGAAAAAAGAAAGGAAAGAAAAGGGAAATTATGACTAAACCAATTATTTCCATCATCATGGGCTCAAAATCCGACTGGGCAACCATGAAAAAAACAGCAGAAGTCCTAGACCGCTTTGGTGTAGCCTACGAAAAGAAGGTTGTCTCTGCCCACCGTACACCAGACCTCATGTTCAAGCATGCAGAGGAAGCACGTAGTCGCGGTATCAAGGTCATTATCGCTGGCGCTGGAGGCGCAGCTCATTTGCCAGGAATGGTAGCTGCTAAAACAACCCTTCCAGTCATTGGTGTGCCAGTCAAATCTCGTGCTCTTAGTGGAGTGGATTCACTCTATTCTATCGTTCAGATGCCAGGTGGAGTACCAGTCGCAACCATGGCTATTGGTGAAGCAGGTGCGACCAATGCGGCCCTCTTTGCCCTCCGTTTCCTTTCAGTAGAGGATCAGTCTATCGCGACAGCTTTGGCAGATTTTGCAGAAGAACAAGGAAAAATCGCAGAGGAGTCTACCAATGAGCTCATTTAAAACAATCGGAATTATCGGTGGTGGTCAGCTTGGTCAAATGATGGCAATTTCTGCTATCTACATGGGGCACAAGGTTATCGCGCTGGATCCTGCGGCGGATTGCCCAGCCTCTCGCGTAGCGGAAATCATTGTGGCGCCTTATAATGACGTGGATGCTCTGCGTCAGTTGGCTGAGCGTTGCGATGTCCTCACCTATGAGTTTGAAAATGTCGATGCTGACGGTTTGGATGCTGTCATCAAGGATGGACAACTTCCTCAAGGGACAGACCTGCTTCGCATCTCCCAAAATCGTATTTTTGAAAAGGACTTTTTGTCAAACAAGGCTCAAGTAACTGTTGCTCCTTACAAGGTCGTAAATTCTAGCAATGACTTGGCTGATATCGACCTGTCTAAAAACTATGTCCTCAAGACGGCAACTGGTGGCTATGATGGGCATGGACAAAAGGTTATTCGCTCAGAAGCAGACTTGGAAGAAGCCTATGCGCTAGCTGACTCAGCAGCCTGTGTTTTGGAAGAATTTGTCAACTTTGATCTTGAAATTTCTGTTATCGTTTCTGGGAATGGCAAGGATGTGACGGTTTTACCAGTTCAGGAAAATATCCACCGCAACAACATTCTTTCGAAAACCATTGTCCCAGCTCGCATTTCAGAAAGTCTAGCTGATAAAGCCAAAGCCATGGCGGTGCGAATTGCAGAACAACTGAACTTGTCTGGAACACTTTGTGTGGAAATGTTTGCGACGGCTGATGATATCATTGTCAATGAGATTGCCCCACGACCACATAACTCGGGGCACTACTCAATCGAAGCCTGTGACTTCTCCCAGTTTGACACCCATGTTTTAGGTGTTCTCGGAGCACCATTACCAGCCATCAAATTACATGCGCCAGCTGTTATGCTCAATGTTCTCGGCCAACACGTCGAGGTTGCTGAAAAATATGTCGCAGAAAATCCAAGCGTCCACCTCCACATGTATGGTAAAATAGAAGCAAAGCACAACCGCAAGATGGGACATGTGACTTTGTTTAGCGATGTGCCAGATGAAGTTGAGGAGTTTGGGAAAGGGATTGATTTTTAATTTATGAATCTTACCCACTCTGTGTAGGAAGTCATACATTTTTCAGTTTGTGTCGAAAAGTAGAATTTTTAGGAATATTAATGAATTGAGGAAGAGTGCTATGAAATGTGTAAACTGTGGTAATACTGATAGTAATCGATTGTGGGATGAAGGTGATACATTCTACTGCTCAATATGTGCGCACCGAACACTTTATGCAACAGGTGAGGATGACTTAGTGGAATGTCCATGTTGTCATAAAATGAGGGATAGAAAGGCCTTTTATTGTAGAAATTGTAATGATACTTGGTAGGGAGATTTTTTCAGGACTTTCAAATGACTATTTGCATATGTATTATTAACGAGAAAAAGTACAATCGCAAAATGGAACACGTGACTTTGTTTAGTGATTTACGGATGGGATAAAGATGTAGTCTGAGAGGAAATTGATAATATGATTGAAAAAATTATTAGTGTAAAAAATTACGGCCCTTTTACAAATTATACTAGTGGTGGTAGTGAGTGGGATGGATCGTTAAAGAAGAATAATATCATTTATGCTCCAAATGGGAGTGGAAAAACTACTCTGTCAATTTTATTTGATTCGCTTAATGGAAATAATAAATTAATTACGAAAAAAAAATCATTGTTTGTAGAAGGGAATCCGTTTATTCATTTGAGAATAGGGGGCGAAAACTATAAATTTAAAGACAATAAGTGGGATAAAGAGAAGTGTAATATTGTTACTTTTAATAACTTTTATTTAGAGAATAATATCTACTCTGTTGGAAGTGACTCCAATAGAAAAGATTCATTAAACACATCAAAATTATTTATTCCAACAATTAGTGATGGAATTTCAAATCGATTTAAAGAAATAAAGCAACTTAGAATAGAACTAAAAAAAATAAGATACTTTAATGAATACGAACAAAAAGAAGAGAGATTTAGTAGACTAAAAAAGATACGCAAAATCCGTAAGGATATTAGAAAACTTCATAAACGCCCATTTAACAATATAGAATTATTCAAACAATTTGAAGAATCTATTAATAAGTATTTATTAAGATTCACACCTAATATGGAGGTGACAAAAATTACACCTTTTTATTCAGTAAATACAAAGGGAGATATATCTTTTAGCAGAGCCGCTATTGAGATAAAAATAAATGGGAACAGAGTTATATTAACTGAAGATGGAAAACACAAAGTTCCATTAAGATATATTCTTAGTGAAGGTGATAAAAATACCTTGGCTTTAGCTATATTTTTAGCAAAATTTGATTTAATACCTGATTCTGATTCGTATATAGTAGTTGTGGATGATCCTTTTACAAGTTTTGATTCCTTCAGAAAAAAAGCAACGATTAAGGAATTATCTAGGTTATCTAATAAAATAAAGCAATTGATAGTTTTAACTCATGATTTAGATTTTGGAAGTGAACTTGAGAGAAGTTTATCAAATCCTGAAACGTTGAAAATAAATATTTTACATAAAAATCGTAGTATTTGTAATGTATCATTTGAAGAACTTTTATTAAAAGGTTTGTTAAAAGATATTACTGAACTTCACCTTTTTTTAGAAGGTTCATTAACAGGTGAGAGCGATATGCTCAGAGTTGCTAGAAGTATTCGCCCGACGTTAGAAGGGATGTTTAGAATTAAATTTTTCAATCATTTGAATAAAAACGAGTGGTTGGGAGATATGATTAAACATGTAAAAGAGTCAGAAGAAAATTCTGTGTTTTATAAGTTAAAACCATACTTAGAAGAGTTGACTGATATCAATGATTATTCTAAAGAATTTCATCATAGTAATATAATCCAATCTTCGATTATTGATTATCAAGAATTATTAACATTTGTTAAAAGAACATTAAAGTTAGTTGAAATTATATAGAGATAAAAGGAGAATAAACAATGATCAACCGTTACTCTCGCCCTGAGATGGCGAACATTTGGAGTGAAGAAAATAAATACCGTGCTTGGCTTGAGGTGGAAATCTTGGCTGATGAGGCGTGGGCTGAGTTGGGGGAAATCCCTAAGGAAGATGTGGCTTTGATTCGGGAGAAAGCGGACTTTGACATCGACCGTATTTTAGAGATTGAGCAAGAGACGCGTCACGATGTGGTGGCTTTCACGCGTGCGGTTTCTGAAACGCTTGGCGAAGAGCGCAAGTGGGTCCACTATGGTTTGACTTCTACCGACGTGGTGGATACTGCCTACGGTTACCTCTACAAGCAGGCCAACGACATCATCCGTCGTGACCTTGAAAATTTCACCAACATCATCGCTGATAAGGCTAAGGAGCACAAGTTTACCATCATGATGGGTCGTACCCACGGTGTGCACGCTGAGCCTACAACTTTTGGTCTTAAATTGGCAACTTGGTACAGCGAAATGAAGCGCAATATCGAGCGTTTCGAGCATGCGGCTGCTGGTGTTGAAGCTGGTAAGATTTCTGGTGCGGTTGGGAACTTTGCCAACATCCCACCATTCGTAGAGCAATACGTCTGCGACAAATTGGGTATCCGTGCTCAAGAAATCTCAACACAGGTCCTTCCTCGTGACCTTCACGCTGAGTACTTTGCAGTTCTTGCCAGCATCGCGACTTCTATTGAACGTATGGCGACTGAGATTCGTGGTCTTCAAAAATCAGAACAACGCGAAGTGGAAGAGTTCTTTGCCAAGGGACAAAAAGGTTCATCTGCAATGCCTCATAAACGCAACCCTATCGGTTCTGAGAACATGACAGGTCTTGCGCGTGTTATTCGTGGTCACATGATTACAGCTTATGAAAACGTCGCTCTCTGGCACGAACGTGATATCTCTCACTCGTCAGCAGAGCGTATCATCACGCCAGATACGACTATTTTGATTGACTACATGCTTAACCGTTTTGGAAATATTGTCAAGAATTTGACAGTCTTCCCAGAAAACATGATCCGCAACATGAACTCGACATTTGGTTTGATTTTCAGCCAACGTGCCATGTTGACCTTGATTGAAAAAGGGATGACCCGTGAGCAAGCCTATGACTTGGTACAACCAAAAACGGCCTACTCTTGGGACAATCAAGTAGACTTTAAACCACTTCTAGAAGCAGATCCAGAGGTGACCTCACGCCTTACTCAAGAAGAAATCGATGAAATCTTTAACCCAGTTTATTACACTAAACGAGTGGATGATATCTTTGAACGTCTTGGATTAGGATAATTAAAATAAAATCGAAGTTCTATTACTCTATTCACTGGAGTAGAAGAACTTCGGTTTTTCTTGTTTATTAAAGCTCTTTTGCTAAAAAGATTCCCTATATTTTAGTAAAATTTAAACAAATTTAATCTATCTTCATTGACATATAGAAAATACAGTTTTGATGGGATATAATAATCATAGAAAAAAGCCCAAGCAAGGCTCAGGCTTTCTTCTTAGTGATCACGGTCACATGAAATGAATTTGATTTTGTAGTAATCCGCTCGTTTATAAGTTTCGCTGTAAGCGAGAACCTGACCAGTAGACTCTAATTTAGTAGTCTTGGTTTGTAAAACGCTAGGGAATTGTTCATCGACTCCGAGGACTGAAGCCGCATGTTCTGGAGTTGGAAATGCTATTTCATTGATTTCTTCAAAATGTTCATCATTCATGTGAATGTGGTAATCCAATTTGAAACGGTTATAGATAGAGCTATAATATTCAAGATTTGGATAATTTGCGTTGATGTATTGTTCTGGAATGTAAGATGTATGGTAGATGTAAACAACACCACCTGTTTCGCGAACGCGTTCAATCTTGTAGTAGAACTGATCTCCGCGTAGTCCGAGTTTTTCTAAGTAGCTTAGTTTGTTTCCACGCTCAATAGAAAGGACGGTAACTTTATCATCTTTAGTTTCAAAAACTTCTACATCTGAAAACTCTACGAGTTTGTGTTTGCGTGCGCGTGAAACGAATGTACCCTTTCCTTGTTGACGGACAATATAGCCATCCTTGGCAAGGTCGTTTAAGGCGCGGACAACTGTGATAGAACTCACATCATACATTGCAATCAATTCAGCTTCAGTGTAGAATTTATCTCCACTGGCAAATTGACCAGAAATGATTTTGTTCTTTAACTCATCTTTAATATATTGATACTTTGGAATTGCCATATTTTCACCTCGATTTTCCTTCTCCGTTAAAGATTTTACCATAAAACTGGAAAGAATAGTAGCCTTTTGAATAAAAAAATTAGAATAATAGGCTATAAGGTTAATTTACATAGGAATAAATAGAAAAATCTACATTTTTATACATGGTGCTAAAATGTTGTTATGACTATAGATTACAAGATTTTTATAAGTTTTTTGTGTAAAATTTAGTGAAAAATGAAAAAAATTGTGAAAACCTATTGACAAATGCAAGATATTGAGATATATTTACTATATCAACAAATGAAAGCGTAAACTTTAGTTGTCAGAAGGTAAGAACATGACACGATTTGAGATACGAGATGATTTTTATCTCGATGGAAAATCATTTAAGATTTTATCTGGCGCCATTCATTATTTTAGGGTTCCTCCAGAAGATTGGTATCATTCGCTCTATAACTTGAAGGCTCTTGGTTTTAATACAGTAGAGACTTATGTGGCCTGGAATTTACATGAGCCTCGTGAGGGTGAGTTTCACTTTGAAGGAGCTCTGGATTTGGAGCGATTTCTTCAGACAGCACAAGATTTGGGTCTCTACGCTATCGTTCGTCCCTCTCCCTTCATCTGTGCGGAGTGGGAATTCGGTGGCTTACCAGCTTGGCTTTTAACCAAAGATATGAGGCTTCGTTCCTCAGATCCTGCCTATATTGAGGCTGTTGGTCGCTACTATGACCAGCTCTTGTCACGGTTGGTGCCACATTTGTTGGACAAGGGTGGCAATATCCTCATGATGCAGGTTGAAAATGAGTATGGTTCTTATGGAGAAGATAAGGCTTATCTGAGAGCAATTCGACAGTTGATGGAAGAGCGTGGTGTAACCTGTCCTCTCTTTACATCAGATGGTCCATGGAGAGCTACTCTGAAAGCTGGAACCTTAATCGAAGATGACCTCTTTGTGACAGGGAACTTTGGTTCTAAGGCACCTTATAACTTTTCACAGATGCAGGAATTCTTTGATGAGCATGGTAAGAAATGGCCACTCATGTGTATGGAATTCTGGGATGGCTGGTTCAATCGTTGGAAAGAACCGATTATTACACGGGATCCGAAAGAATTGGCAGAAGCTGTTCGAGAGGTTTTGGAACAAGGCTCCATCAATCTTTACATGTTCCACGGTGGTA
>NZ_CAUQJA010000035.1:0-7029 GCF_963518475.1 uncultured Streptococcus sp.
CTGGGCATTGCTGGTCGTCGCCTTTTCTTGCCATTTTTCGATTTTCTTATCAGATTCTGCCTTGCCACCAACATCTATGAGAATAGTCTTACCAGTTACATCCCTTAGGAAAATACTTTCGCCTTGCCCCACATCCAGCATGGTAATTTCATTTTCCAGTGGATGCTTGGTCAAGAAAAAGAGACCCGTAATCAATAAGCTCAATACTGCTAGCCTTTTAATGTTTTTCCTCAAATCATAGACTAAAGCCAAGGAAATTAACAATAAAATTAAAAGCCATGCATTGGGTTGTCCAAAGACCAGAGGTCTACTTGCCACCTGCGATACCAAGCGAATAATGCCCTCCAACCATTCAAAGATAAAATTCAGCTGAATGACTGGATAGAGAAAGGAAAGGGCAAATAAGATAGACAAGAGCGGTAAGAAGACCAAGTCAAATAGAAAGGAAAAGATAAAGGTCAAAAGGATGGACCAAGGCTGAAATTCCGCAAAATAGAAGGATAAGATGGGTAATATTCCCAAAGAAATAACCAGACTTTCTCTAGCAATAGCCTTAAGCCCCTCCCCTTCTTTGCCGGTCATAGTCAAGATAAAAGCATAAGCACATGATAAAACTCCTCCTGCTGTCAAGAAAAAGTTTGGCATGATAATAAAGAGGACAAGCACCGTCAAGGCAAAATTATCCAAGCCCTTAACACCATGTTGAGCCAGTAACTTTTGCAAGAGACTGCGAATGACCGAAGCAGAAAATCCTGTCAGACCTGCATAGATAAGGGAAAAGGGATAGGTCAGCCATTTCAACTTTTCTTGGGTCAAGCCTAATCGCAAGAGAAGTTTCTTAAATCCATCCATGAAAAAGCCTACCTGCATACCCGACAAGGCAAATAGGTGGATAATTCCTAGACTAGAATAAAGCTCATTCATCTCCTCAAAGTCTGTGTCCAGATGTCCTAGCAAGAGCCCTGTCATGTAATTGCGCATAGGGTCTGGAAAATGTGTCTTAATCCAAACTACAGCCTTACGGCGTAAACTGGACAGGTTTTCACCTATATCCCAACTGCCAACCTTTTGAAGTGACTGGATTTTTTTGATATTGAGAGTTTGATAAATTCCCTGAGTCTTCAGATAGGCTTGATAGTCAAATCCACCAAAATTCCTCTGCCCCTCTGGCTCCGAAAGCTTCCCTTCTAGTCCTAGCTCATGAAGGTCGGTTAAAGCTTGAAAGGCTTCTTTCTCCTCCTCGGACTGGAGTTGATAATAGACTTGAAAAATGCGGCCATCGGCCTTGCCCCGAAAGGATAGACTATTACCATTGACCTTAATAGTGTCGGGCAAAATCCGTACCCTTTCAACAGAATCCATCAGATTTTGATTCGCTTGACTCTGTTGCCAATTTTGAAACAGAAACCAGAAGCCAAAGACTCCACAAATCACTAGAACTTTGCTAGCAGATTTCCAAGGAAATTGGAAAAAGAGACAGACTAGCAGAAAAACAAAGCCCAACAAAGCAAGAGAGGATGCTGAGAAAATAGAATAGTAAAGCCAAAGCAATAGAAAACTTAGATAGATTAGGGGAAGGGGGAAATTCTTAATCCACTGTAACATAGTCTTTTAGCTTTTCTATCGTTTTAGCACCAATTCCAGAGACATTCTTGAGTTCATCAACTGACTTGAACTTGCCATTTGTTTCACGATAGTCGATAATATCCTGGGCTCGTTTTCCTCCCAAGCCTTTGACCTTCTTGAGTTCTTCCAGACTGGCCTTGTTGAGATTGACCTTCTTTTCCTTGCTTGTTGAAGAAGCCGTCCCCGAACCTGCCTGTTGACTAGCTGATTCTTCTCCCTTAGTTGGAACGTAAACCAGAGCCTCATCACTAACTTTCTGAGCTAGATTGAGCGACTTGCTGTCTGCTTGCTCTGTCAAGCCACCTGCCTTCTGAACGGCATCATTGACCCGACTACCTACAGGCAAATCATAAATTCCAGGTGCTTTAACAGCGCCTTTTACATCTACTGTGATTAGATCTTGTTCAACCGGTTCTTCCTTTGCTTCCTTCTTCACATCCTTTTCGGTCGATGAATCCTTGGAAACAGCTGCAACTTCTGCCTGCAAATTCGTTTCCTTGACAGGTGTTTCTGGAGCTGGCTTTAGCAGGAAAAATCCGCCGACAAGTAAGCCCAGACCAGTACAGATGACAATGATTTTATACTCTTTGATTTTTTCGATAATTGCTTCCATATTTTCTCCTCTCTTAGATTATTCGTAAGAGGAAGAAAAAACAGTTGAAAATTTCTTCTCAACTGCTTATTTATTTGCAAAATAGTCTTCCTTAGTCAAGACATAATGAACTCTTGTGATAATTCGACCTGGTTCTTTATTATCCATTCTGGCATAGGGTTCTTCGTGGGAAAAACGCATACCTGATTTCTCCATGACCTTGCCAGATGCGGGATTGTCTTTGTCATGAAGAGCGGTCAACTTGTTCATTCCTATCTTCTCAAAAATTAGCTTAATTACGGCACGATTGGCTTCTGTCGTCAAACCTTGATTCCAATACTTTTGGTTGATAATATAACCAATAGCTACCTTCTTAAGAACAGAATCAATCTTGTGCAAGTCAATGGTTCCGATAAACTCTCCAGTACTTTTTAGTTCTATTCCCCAGCGTCCCAAGGGATTAGCCAAGTAGAACTGAGCAATGTTATTCTTGGTTTCTTCCAAGCTTTGATTGGTTGGAAAAGTGTAACGTGTATTATCCTTGTCCGAGGCATAGGCAAACATCGCTTCCGCATCATCCAAGGTTACAGGTCTAAGCAATAAACGCTCTGTCTCGACTATGGGATACTGGGCTAGTTTTAAAAAGATTGATTCCATACGTTTTCTCCACTTGAAAAGTTTCTAACTAATATAAGGATATTGAATGAAACATTTAAAAAGCAAATTTATACTTAGTATTGAGATAACTTTAAGTACAAAAGAACTATCCTTCAGACAGAGGTTGAGGATATAATTCTTCAATCTCTTCATTTTTAACAGGTGCTGGTTCATAAGCTCGGATAATTTGAGCGACAACTGGATGGCGAACCACATCCTTGGCTGAAAAGTGAACAAAGTCAATTTGATGGATATTCTTGAGTTTCTCTTGAGCATCAATCAAACCGGACTTGACGTTACGCGGAAGGTCAATCTGACTAATATCTCCATTGACAATCATCTTAGAATGAAAACCTAAACGAGTCAAGAACATCTTCATCTGCATGATGGTCGTATTTTGCGCCTCATCGAGAATGACAAAGGCATCATCCAAGGTTCGTCCACGCATATAGGCAAGGGGCGCAATCTCGATAATTTCACGCTCCATGAGTCGAGTCGTTTGGTCTTTCCCCAAAATCTGATACAAGGCATCATAAACAGGGCGAAGGTAAGGATCGACCTTTTCCTTGAGGTCACCCGGAAGAAATCCAAGACTCTCACCTGCTTCCACTGCTGGACGAGTCAGGATAATCCTCTTGACTTGCCCACGTTTAAGGGCAGTCACCGCCAAGGTCACTGCAAGAAAGGTCTTACCTGTACCTGCTGGCCCAATTCCAAAGGTCACATCATGCTGTTTAACACTGTCCACATAAAGTTTTTGACCCAGTGTTTTGACACGGATAGGTTTCCCAGTATTGTCTTTGATGATTTCTTCTTCATAAAGGGCGACAAACTTGTCAATTTCATCGTTTTTGACCATGCTAATTGCAGTTACCACATCTGGCGTACCAACGGTCATCCCACGGTTTACCAAGACCATCAAGGCTTGGATAACCTGACGAGCTTCCTCGCAAGCAGACTCTTCTCCCAAAACCTGGACAATCTCCGTACGAGCATGAATCACCACATCAAGCTCTTCTTCCATCAAACGAAGATGGCGTTCATTGGAACCAAAAAGATGAAACAGGTCATCTGGATGACTCAGTTGAATGTCTATTGAATGTTCCTTCAAATAAAGAACCTCTCTAATCCTTTTATTTCTTTTTATTATAGCAAAGGGGCGGAGAAATTACTAGCCCAAACCTAGTGAATCATGCTAGTGTTCTAAGTATTCTTGCCAGATAGCGTCAAAGTCTCCTAGGTTAAAAGAGAAACTGGCGTGCTCCTCCAAAAAGCGACTCACCTCATCAAAATCATCTGTGTGTTTTGGGAAGGCTGACTCTTCAAAAGCGAGGTCTGCTAAGATAGCCTTGGGACTGTTACTTTTAGGATTGCGCTCGGTCATAAGCCAAGTGTAAAATGATTTTCTCATATGCCACCCTAAATCAACTCTGTTCCAAACTGGTCTTGCTTGATTTTACCAGCCTTCATCAAGCCTCCAAGTGCTTTCTTGAACTGACCTTTAGAAATGCCAAAGGTTGCTTTGATGTCGTCTGGAGATGACTTATCATTTAAGGTCATGAAACCGCCATTGCTTTCCAAGTAGGTCAAAATCATCTGGGCATCATTTTCCAACATCTCAAAAGAACGTGGTTTAAGGGAAAGGTTCAAGGTGCGGTCCACTTCACGGAAACCAATAACGCGCGCATCTAAAACTTGACCCAAACGTGGCTCTGCATAACGCTCGCTAGGATGGATAAAGCCAAGCATGTTATTTTCTGGCAGGTAAACAAAAGTTCCTGACAGCTTGAGACGGTATACAATAGCTGGCCAATTTTGGTTCTGCATGTTGTTGTAGGCAGGACGAGCCAGACGTTGGAAATCTTCTTGATAAGCCAAGAGACCCCAGATACGGTCTTTCTTGTCCACTTCAAGACGGATGTAAAGTTGGTCGCCCTTCTTAGGCCAAAGTTCCTTAAGCTCAGGGAGGATATCGAGTGACACAACGATTTCCTTGTCAGGAAGGCCTGTATCCACAAAGACACCCAAGTCTTTACGAACTTCCGTTACAGTTCCCCAACCAAATTGGTCCTGAGTTGCAGTCACTTCTAGAGTGGTCAAGCGGAGTTTTTGCTTCATATCCGTGTAGGCAAAACCTTTAACCGTATCCCCAACTGTATGTTGACCTTCTTCCTTGGCAAGAGCATAGGTCTGGCCATCCTTTTGCACAAAGTAAAAACGGTCGTTTTCATCGATGATGAGTCCAACGATAAAACTTGCAAGATTTGTATTCATATTTCCTTCTTTCGAATAAAACTCAGCCAGCAATGCCAACTGAGTTTTCTGTTTATTTTTAGACTTCCAAAAGTTCTTTCTCTTTGTTGGCAGTCATGTCATCGATGTGTTTAACAGCATCGTCTGTTACTTTTTGAATGTCTTTTTCAAGAGTCTTCAATTCGTCTTCAGTGATTTCTTTTGCTTTTTCTTGTTTCTTAGCTTCATCCATAGCATCACGACGAATATTGCGGACAGCCACTTTAGCATTTTCTCCGACCTTCTTCACTTCTTTAGCAAGGTCACGACGAGTTTCTTCTGTAAGAGCAGGGATAACCAAACGAATAACAGAACCATCGTTAGCTGGTGTGATACCAAGATCAGAGGCATTCAAGGCACGTTCGATGTCTTTCAATGAAGACTTGTCAAATGGTGTCACCAACAAAACACGCGCTTCTGGAATCGTAATTGAAGCGATTTGGTTAAGAGGAGTTTCTACTCCATAGTATTCTACATGTACACGGTCAAGCAAGCTTGCATTGGCACGGCCAGCACGGATACCACCAAATTCACGAGCAAGTGATTGGTGAGACTGGGTCATTCTCTCTTTAGCTTTTTCAATAATTGCGTTAGCCATAATCTTTCTTATTCCTTTTCTTAGATATTATTTGAAACTGTTGTTCCGATATTTTCACCAAATACGACACGTTTGATGTTGCCTGGTTGGTTCATGTTGAAGACAACCAAGTCAATGTCGTTATCCATTGAGAGGGTTGAAGCTGTTGAGTCCATGATACGAAGACCTTTATTGATAACGTCACGGTGGGTCAATTCTTCAAACTTAACGGCTGTCTTGTCTTTCTTAGGATCGGCATTGTAAACACCATCGACACCGTTTTTAGCCATAAGAATAGCATCTGCTTCGATTTCAGCTGCACGAAGGGCCGCTGTTGTATCTGTTGAGAAGTAAGGTGAACCAATTCCGGCACCAAAGATAACGATACGGCCTTTTTCAAGATGACGAAGGGCACGTCCACGTACGTAAGGCTCTGCCACTTGTTGCATAGCAATAGCTGTTTGCACACGTGTATCAACCCCAACTTGTTGCAATGAATCTGCCATCACAAGAGCATTCATAACAGTCCCAAGCATTCCTGTGTAATCAGCCTGAACGCGGTCCATACCTGCTTCTGCTGCAGGTTCTCCACGCCAGAGATTTCCTCCACCAATAACAAGGGCAATTTCGATACCTAAGCTATGAACTTCTTGAATCTCTTTTGCGATTGTTTGAACTGTTTGGATATCAATCCCTACGCCACGTTCACCGGCAAGGGCTTCACCTGATAACTTGATTAAAATACGTTTATACTTGGGATTCGCCATTTTCACTCTCCTTCTTTTATCCTACCTATTTTATCACAATTTCTAAGATTTTTATAGTATCATGAGCAATTCTTTCAAAAAAATTAGACCGTTAAAAATTCCTCTAAATCGTTAAGAGCACGCTCTGCAATTTTTTCATAACGAGCCTTCTTATCACGGATACGTTCGCCTTCCAACTCCTTGATGATTCCAAAATTGACATTCATTGGTTGGAAATGTTTGCTGTCGGCATGAGTGATGTAATGAGCCAGACTTCCAATCGCTGTCGTCTCTGGGAAAATAGCCTCACTTTCTCCCTTGAAGAGACGAGCCGCGTTAATTCCCGCAACCAAGCCTGAAGCCGCTGACTCAACATAGCCTTCCACACCCGTCATCTGACCAGCAAAGAAGAGATTTGGTTGTTTCTTAGAACGGTAGGTCTGTTCAAGAAGATTCGGTGAATCCATGTAAGAATTGCGGTGCATAACACCATAACGAACAAACTCAGCATTTTCAAGACCTGGAATCATTTGGAAGAC
>NZ_CAUQJA010000036.1:0-5890 GCF_963518475.1 uncultured Streptococcus sp.
AAATCACTGTAACCTTTACTAAAAATTAAGGAAAAACGAATGAAAAAAGAACAAATTCCAAATCTCTTAACAATAGGTCGAATTCTCTTTATACCTATTTTTATCTTTATTTTAACAGTAGGAAATTCGATAGAGAGTCATATGGTAGCAGCTATTATCTTTGCTATTGCTAGTATTACAGACTATTTAGATGGATATTTAGCTCGTAAATGGAATGTGGTCAGTAATTTTGGTAAATTTGCAGATCCTATGGCGGATAAGCTACTAGTTATGTCGGCTTTTATTATGCTGATTGAGTTAGGTATGGCTCCAGCTTGGATTGTTGCAGTGATTATCTGTCGTGAGTTGGCTGTGACAGGTTTAAGGCTTTTATTAGTTGAAACTGGTGGAACAGTTTTAGCAGCAGCAATGCCTGGAAAAATTAAAACTTTTAGTCAGATGTTTACCATTATTTTCTTGCTATTACATTGGACTTTGCTTGGTCAAGTTCTACTTTATGTAGCCTTGTTTTTCACTATCTACTCTGGCTATGATTATTTCAAGGGTAGTGCCTATGTATTTAAAGGGACATTTGGTTCGAAATGAAATCAATAATTGATGTAAAAAATCTTTCTTTTCGCTATAAGGAAAGTCAGGAATACTACGATGTGAAGGATATTACGTTTCACGTGAAACGTGGAGAATGGCTTTCGATTGTAGGGCATAATGGTAGTGGTAAATCAACGACGGTTCGATTAATTGATGGCTTACTGGAAGCAGAATCTGGAGAGATTGTAATTGATGGTCAACGATTGACTGAGGAAAATGTTTGGAATATACGTCGTCAAATCGGTATGGTT
This sequence comes from uncultured Streptococcus sp., assembly GCF_963518475.1. Classification (GTDB taxonomy): domain Bacteria; phylum Bacillota; class Bacilli; order Lactobacillales; family Streptococcaceae; genus Streptococcus. The sequence goes on from NZ_CAUQJA010000036.1 coordinate 840, forward strand.
TTTCAAAATCCAGACAATCAATTTGTTGGAGCGACTGTTGAAGATGATGTTGCCTTTGGTTTGGAAAATCAGGGACTTTCTCGTCAAGAAATGAAAAAGAGAGTGGAAGAAGCTCTGGATTTGGTTGGCATGTTGGACTTTAAAAAGAGAGAGCCAGCGCGTCTATCAGGTGGCCAAAAGCAACGTGTGGCTATTGCAGGTGTTGTAGCCCTAAGACCAGCTATTTTAATCTTAGATGAAGCAACGAGTATGTTGGATCCTGAGGGGCGTAGAGAACTGATTGATACAGTAAAAGGAATTCGAAAAGACTATGATATGACCGTCATTTCTATTACCCATGATTTGGAAGAAGTTGCCATGAGTGACCGCGTATTGATCATGAAAAAAGGGGAAATTGAATCAACTGGTAGCCCAAGAGAACTTTTCTCTCGAAATGATTTAGATCAAATTGGATTAGACGATCCTTTTTCCAATCAATTAAAACATTCTTTGAGCCAGAATGGCTATGATTTGCCTGAAAATTATTTGACAGAAAGTGAGCTAGAGGATAAACTATGGGAATTGCTCTAGAAAATGTGAGTTTTACATATCAAGAAGGGACTCCCTTAGCTTCAACAGCTTTGTCAGATGTTTCTTTGACGATTGAAGATGGTTCTTATACGGCTTTAATTGGCCACACAGGTAGTGGTAAATCAACTATTTTACAACTTTTAAATGGTTTATTGGTGCCAAGTCAAGGGAGTGTGCGAGTTTTTGATACCTTAATCACTTCGACTTCTAAAAATAAAGATATTCGTCAAATTAGAAAACAGGTTGGCTTGGTATTTCAGTTTGCTGAAAATCAGATTTTTGAAGAAACGGTTTTGAAAGACGTTGCTTTTGGACCGCAAAATTTTGGAGTTTCTGAAGAAGATGCGGAGCAGATTGCGCGTGAGAAACTGGCTTTGGTTGGAATTGATGAATCACTTTTTAATCGTAGTCCGTTTGAGCTATCAGGTGGACAAATGAGACGTGTCGCAATTGCAGGCATACTTGCCATGGAACCAGCCATATTAGTCTTAGATGAGCCCACAGCAGGCCTAGATCCCCTGGGAAGAAAAGAGTTGATGAATTTGTTCAAAAAACTCCACCAGTCAGGGATGACCATTGTTTTGGTAACGCATTTGATGGATGATGTTGCTGAATATGCAAATCAAGTCTATGTGATGGAAAAGGGCCGTTTAGTTAAGGGTGGTAAACCAAGTGATGTCTTTCAAGATGTTGTCTTTATGGAAGAAGTTCAGTTGGGAGTACCTAAAATTACAGCTTTTTGTAAACGATTGGCTGATAGAGGCGTGTCATTTAAACGATTACCGATTAAGATAGAGGAGTTCAAGGAGTCGCTAAATGGATAGTATGATTTTGGGGCGTTATATCCCAGGGGATTCGATAGTTCACCGATTGGATCCACGCAGCAAATTACTGGCTATGATGCTACTGATTTTGATCGTTTTTTGGGCTAATAATCCCTTGACGAATCTAATTCTTTTTATAGCGACAGGGATATTTATTGCCTTGTCAGGAGTATCTCTTTCATTTTTTATTCAGGGCTTGAAGTCTATGTTTTTCTTGATTGCCTTCACAACTATTTTTCAACTGTTTTTCATTTCTAATGGGAATGTTTTATTTGAGTTTTCGTTTGTGAGAATTACGGATTATGCTTTGCAACAAGCTGGAATTATCTTTTGTCGCTTTGTATTGATTATTTTCTTTTCAACTTTGTTAACCTTAACGACCATGTCCTTAAGTTTGGCATCAGCTGTCGAAGCTTTGTTAGCGCCTTTAAAGCGTGTGAAAGTTCCAGTTCATGAAATTGGCTTAATGCTATCTATGAGTTTGCGTTTTGTGCCAACCTTGATGGATGATACGACGCGGATTATGAATGCGCAGAAAGCACGTGGAGTGGATTTTGGTGAAGGAAGCATCGTTCAAAAAGTAAAGGCGATGATTCCCATTTTGATTCCTCTTTTTGCGACAAGTTTAAAACGTGCAGATTCCTTGGCTATCGCCATGGAAGCGCGTGGTTATCAGGGGGGAAAAGGCAGAAGTCAATACCGACAACTGAAATGGACGAGAAAGGATACGCTGACCATTCTTGTTATTATCGTACTTGGTTGTTGCTTATTTTTCTTAAAATCTTAGTAGCTTTCAGGAATTGATAAAAAGTTACTGTAACAGTTTTTGATATAAAGGTAGGGATATGAACCGTTTTAAAAAATCAAAATATGTCATTATTGTTTTTGTCACTGTTTTGCTTGTGTCAGCTCTCTTAGCGACGACTTATTCAAGTACAATTGTGACAAAATTAGGAGATGGAATCTCATTGGTTGATAGGGTTGTACAAAAACCTTTTCAGTGGTTTGATTCTGTCAAATCAGATTTGGCTCATTTGACACGAACTTATAATGAAAATGAAAGTTTGAAGAAACAGATTTACCAATTAGAAGTTAAATCAAATGAGGCGGAAAGTTTAAAGACGGAAAATGAACAACTGCGTCAATTGCTTGATATGAAGTCCAAGTTGCAAGCCACAAAGACTTTAGCAGCAGATGTTATTATGCGTTCTCCGGTATCTTGGAAGCAGGAATTGACCCTGGATGCAGGTAAATCAAAAGGGGCTTCTGAGAACATGTTAGCCATTGCAAATGGTGGCTTGATTGGGAGTGTCTCAAAAGTGGAGGAGAACTCTACTATGGTCAACCTTCTGACAAATACGGAAAATGCTGATAAGATTTCTGTTAAAATTCAACATGGTTCTACTACAATTTATGGTATTATTGTTGGCTATGACAAAGAAAATGAAGTTCTTAAAATTAGCCAATTAAATAGTAATAGCGATATTAGTGCGGGAGATAAGGTAACCACTGGTGGATTAGGAAACTTTAACGTTGCGGATATTCCTGTTGGTGAAGTGGTTGCCACAACGCATAGTACGGACTACTTGACACGAGAAGTAACTGTTAAATTAAGTGCAGATACTCATAATGTGAGTGTGATAGAATTAGTGGGGAATTCATAATGAGACAGTTGAAGCGGGTTGGAGTATTTTTATTGCTTCCTTTCTTTGTTCTAATTGATGCCCATATTAGTCAGCTTTTGGGCTCATTTTTTCCCCATGTACAGTTAGCTAGTCATTTTCTATTTTTGTTTCTCTTATTTGAGACGATTGAAGTATCAGAGTATTTCTATTTAGCATATTGTTTTGTAGTGGGTTTGGTTTATGACATTTACTTTTTCCACTTGATAGGGATTGCGACTTTGTTGTTCGTCTTGTTGGGAGTATTTCTCCATAAATTTAATAGTGTTATTTTATTGAATCGTTGGACGAGAATGTTGGCAATTATTGTCATGACTTTTCTATTTGAGATGGGAGCTTATATACTTGCATTAGTGGTAGGTTTAACTGTGGATAGTATGTCTTTATTTATAGTCTATAGTTTAGTGCCATCAATGATTTTGAACCTTATATGGATGATTATCTTTCAGTTTATTTTTGAAAAGTTTTACCTATAAGAAAGAAATAAAAATGTAACAAAGGCGTAATATTCATTAGGCCTTTTTTTGGTATACTAGTAGTGTCTTTAAAAGAAGGAGTATCTACGAAATATGAAGAAAAAAATCTTAGCGTCACTTTTACTAAGTACAGTAATGGTTTCTCAAGTAGCTGTTTTAACAACTGCGCATGCAGAAACTACTGATGACAAAATTGCTGCTCAAGATAATAAAATTAGTAACTTAACAGCACAACAACAAGAAGCCCAAAAACAAGTTGATCAAATTCAGGAGCAAGTATCTGCTATTCAAACAGAGCAATCAAACTTGCAATCTGAAAATGATAGACTACAAGCAGAATCTAAAAAGCTTGAGGGTGAAATTACAGAACTTTCTAAGAATATTGTATCTCGCAATGATTCATTGCAAAAACAAGCTCGTAGTGCTCAAACAAATGGAGCTGCAACAAATTACATCAATACAATTGTAAACTCAAAATCAATTACAGAAGCTATTTCACGTGTTGCTGCAATGAGTGAAATCGTATCTGCAAACAACAAAATGTTGGAACAACAAAAGGCAGATAAAAAAGCTATTTCTGAAAAACAAGTAGCAAACAATGATGCAATTAATACAGTTATTGCAAATCAGCAAAAACTAGCTGATGATGCTCAAACATTAACTACAAAACAAGCTGAGTTGAAAGCTGCAGAATTGAATCTTGCTGCTGAAAAGGCTACTGCTGAGGATGAAAAAGCAAGTTTACTTGAGAAAAAAGCTGCAGCGGAAGCAGAAGCTAAAGCAGCTGCAGAAGCAGAAGCAGCCTACAAAGCTAAACAAGCAAGTCAACAACAAACAGTAGTTGCTTCTGGGAATACAACTTTTACAGCAGAAGTTCAAGCAGTATCTAGTTCATCTGAATCATCTTCAAGCTACACTCCTGCATCAGTAAAACATCGTCCAACATACAGTACAAACGCTTCAAGTTATCCAACTGGTGAGTGTACATGGGGAGCTAAAACATTAGCACCTTGGGCTGGAGATTACTGGGGTAATGGAGCACAGTGGGCTACAAGTGCAGCTGCTGCAGGATTCCGCACAGGATCTACACCTCAAGTTGGTGCCATTGCATGTTGGAATGATGGTGGATATGGACACGTAGCCGTGGTTACAGCTGTTTCATCATCAACAAGTATCCAAGTATCTGAATCAAACTATGGTGGAAACCGTACAATCGGAAATAAACGTGGTTGGTTCAATCCTACTACAACTTCAGAAGGTTTTGTAACATATATCTATCCAAACTAATGAATAAAACGAAGAGGCTCGATTTGAGTCTCTTTTATAATTTATATACTTTAAAAATCTACTAAAATAGCTTGAAAATATTGAAAAAGTATGGTAAAATGAAAATTGTCGTGTGAACGATAATACTCATTCTTGATGAATTGTGAAACAGTTGCCTTTGGGTCGTTTTGCGAGTTGAAGTCAAGAAGAGGAAAAAAACAAAAAGGAGAAAT
>NZ_CAUQJA010000037.1:0-5665 GCF_963518475.1 uncultured Streptococcus sp.
AAACTAATGAATGAAATGAAGAGGCTCTATTCGAGTCTCTTTTATGATGATTTATATAGTGAACTTACTTTAAAAATCTACTAAAATAGCTTGAAATTATTGAGGAAGTATGATAAAATAAAAGCTGTCGTGTAAACGATAATACTCATTCTTGATGAATTGTGAAACTGTTGCCCTTGGGTCGTTTTGCGAGTTGAAGTCAAGAAGAGGAAAAAAACAAAAAGGAGAAATACTCATGGCAGTAATTTCAATGAAACAACTTCTTGAGGCTGGTGTACACTTTGGTCACCAAACTCGTCGCTGGAACCCTAAGATGGCTAAGTACATCTTTACAGAGCGTAACGGAATCCACGTTATCGACTTGCAACAAACTGTAAAATACGCTGACCAAGCATACGACTTCATGCGTGATGCAGCAGCTAACGATGCAGTTGTATTGTTCGTTGGTACTAAGAAACAAGCGGCTGATGCAGTTGCTGAAGAAGCAGTACGTTCAGGTCAATACTTCATCAACCACCGTTGGTTGGGTGGAACTCTTACAAACTGGGGAACAATCCAAAAACGTATCGCTCGTTTGAAAGAAATCAAACGTATGGAAGAAGATGGAACTTTCGAAGTTCTTCCTAAGAAAGAAGTTGCACTTCTTAACAAACAACGTGCACGTCTTGAAAAATTCTTGGGTGGTATCGAAGATATGCCTCGTATCCCAGATGTTATGTACGTAGTTGACCCACATAAAGAGCAAATCGCTGTTAAAGAAGCTAAGAAATTGGGAATCCCAGTTGTAGCGATGGTTGATACAAACACTGATCCAGATGATATCGATGTAATCATCCCAGCTAACGATGATGCTATCCGCGCTGTTAAATTGATTACAGCTAAATTGGCTGATGCTATCATCGAAGGACGTCAAGGTGAAGATGCAGTAGCAGTTGAAGCAGAATTTGCAGCTTCAGAAGCTCAAGCAGATTCAATTGAAGAAATCGTTGAAGTTGTAGAAGGCGACAACGCTTAATTTATATAAATAGTAATTACCTAGGAGGGCGGGGCTTAGCCCGGCTCTCCTATTTTTAAAAAATATAGGAGAATCAAAATGGCAGAAATTACAGCTAAACTTGTAAAAGAGTTGCGTGAAAAATCTGGTGCCGGAGTTATGGACGCTAAAAAAGCGCTTGTAGAAACAGACGGTGACATCGAAAAAGCTATTGAATTGCTTCGTGAAAAAGGTATGGCTAAGGCAGCTAAGAAGGCTGACCGTGTTGCTGCAGAAGGTTTGACTGGTGTTTACGTTAACGGTAATGTTGCAGCAGTTATTGAAGTAAACGCTGAAACTGACTTCGTTGCGAAAAATGCTCAATTCGTTGAATTGGTAAATGCTACAGCTAAAGTAATCGCTGAAGGTAAACCAGCTAACAACGAAGAAGCACTTGCATTGACAATGCCTTCAGGTGAAACACTTGAAGCTGCATATGTATCTGCAACAGCAACTATCGGAGAAAAAATCTCATTCCGTCGCTTTGCATTGATTGAAAAAACAGACGCACAACACTTTGGAGCTTACCAACATAACGGTGGACGTATCGGTGTTATTTCAGTTGTTGAAGGTGGAGATGAAGCACTTGCTAAACAATTGTCAATGCACATCGCAGCGATGAAACCAACAGTTCTTTCTTACAAAGAATTGGATGAGCAATTCGTTAAAGATGAGTTGGCACAATTGAACCACGTAATCGACCAAGATAATGAAAGCCGTGCAATGGTTAACAAACCAGCTCTTCCACACTTGAAGTATGGATCAAAATCTCAATTGACTGATGAAGTGATTGCTCAAGCTGAAGCTGACATCAAAGCTGAGTTGGCTGCAGAAGGTAAACCAGAAAAAATCTGGGACAAAATCATCCCAGGTAAAATGGATCGCTTCATGCTTGACAACACTAAAGTTGACCAAGCTTACACACTTCTTGCACAAGTCTACATCATGGATGACAGCAAGACAGTTGAAGCATACCTTGAATCAGTTAACGCTTCAGTAGTTGAGTTCGCTCGCTTTGAAGTTGGTGAAGGTATCGAAAAAGCTGCAAATGACTTCGAAGCTGAAGTTGCAGCTACAATGGCAGCAGCCTTGAATAACTAATAATAAAAAGGAAGCTAAATTGCTTCCTTTTTCTATGTAGTAGATTCCTATAGGAAGAGCCTTCTACTTTTCAAGATATAAACAAAAAGCCCTATAATAAGGGCTAAGTGTATTTAGGAGACTACACTTCAAATTCATAGAGTGCTGTAGACAAATAACGTTCGCCGTTATCTGGTGCTAGAGCAAGGACTTTCTTACCTGTACCTAATTTCTTAGCAACTTCAATTGCTCCGTAGATAGCTGCAGCTGAAGAAATGCCAACAAGGAATCCTTCTTTTCCGCCAATCTCACGGCCAAGTGCAAGAGCATTGTCTGATGTTACACGAACGATACCATCATAGGCGTTTGTATCAAGTGTATCAGGAATAAATCCAGCTGAGATACCTTGAATTTTGTGAGGACCAGGTTTTTCACCAGATAGAATAGCAGATTCATCTGCTTCTACTGCAAAAACTTGAATGCTTGAATTTGCTGATTTGAGTGCATGAGAAACACCAGAAATCGTTCCACCGGTACCCACTCCAGCAACAAAGGCATCTAGTCCATCTTTACCGAAAGCAGCTAGTATTTCAGCTCCTGTTGTTCTTTCGTGTACTTCTGGATTAGCTGGATTGTCAAATTGAAGAGGAAGGAAACCATCACGTTCAGCAGCGATTTCTTGAGCCTTAGCAATAGCACCTTTCATTCCCTCACTACCAGGAGTTAGGACGAGTTCAGCACCATAAGCTTGGATAATCTTACGTCGTTCTACACTCATAGTTTCAGGCATAACGATAACAACTTTATACCCTTTAGCAGCCCCTACCCATGAAAGTCCAATACCAGTGTTTCCACTTGTTGCTTCAACAATAGTAGAACCTGGTTTCAGAATACCGTCTTGTTCAGCTTTTTCAATCATGCTAAGAGCAATACGGTCTTTTACAGAAGAACCAGGGTTGAATGCTTCAAGCTTTACATAGACGTCCGCAGCCCCTTCTGGCACAATGTTGTTGAGTTTAACAATCGGAGTTTGACCGATTAATTCAGTAATGTTGTTATAAATAGACATATGAATACCTCTTTGTATAAGATATCTCTAGTATAACGCTATCTATACCATTTGTAAAATATAGAAATCCTATCGAAGTGATAGGATTTTTTTATATCACAGGTCTAAGCCATTAATTTTTAAGCGATTGTGATAAGCTAATTCTAGTAAATAGGTGTAAAGTGGAACGATATCTGTTTTCTTTTTGAATTGCTTCATTTTCTAGTAGGTTTGGGCAAGCATCTTTTTATTTTGCTAATTAAAGTAGCGGTGAGAATGTCAGTGAAACACTGTATTATCTATTATTTACACTAAGTTTACAGGAACTTCAACTTCTCGTAAACCTTGATCAGTTAAAGTGACTTTCCCATTAAAAAACTCTATAAGTGCAGCTTTAATATTTTCTTTTTCTTCTTTATCAACATAAATCATCGTATCGACTTGATCTGTAAAGTTTGTATCCAGTTCCATGAGATTATGTTCCTTAAGGAAGTTACTGTACTCTTGATACTGAGCGTAAGACATTTGAATAGCAATGCCAGCCTGTTCCTTTATTTCAATGATGCCAATTTCTTTGACAGCTAAGGCAACACTGCCAGCATAAGCACGAATCAATCCTCCAGCACCTAGTTTAATGCCACCAAAGTAGCGTGTCACTACCACACAGACATTAGTAAGATTGTGATTTTCTAGTACCCCAAGCATGGGAACGCCAGCAGTACCACTAGGCTCACCATCATCACTTGTCCGTTTGATTTCACTACGTTCTCCAATAATGAAGGCAGAGCAGTTGTGCGTAGCTTTGTAGTGCTCTTTCTTGATGGCAGTAATGAAGTCACGAGCCTCTTCTTCGCTATAAACACGCTTGGCATGACAGATAAAGCGGGATTTTTTGATTTCTTCTTGGACTTGTCCGTCCTCTTTAATTGTTCTAAATTCCATGATTTAATTGTACTAAAAAATCATCTAAAGCGCTAGATTTTTACGAATAAAGAAGTATGAAAGTAAATCCAAATTATCTCGGTCGGTTGTTTACGGAGAATGAATTAACTAAAGAGGAACGTCAGTTGGCGGAGAAACTTCCAGCAATGAGAAAGGAGAAAGGGAAACTTTTCTGTCAACGTTGTGATAGTGCTATTTTAGATGAATGGTATTTGTCCATCGGTACTTACTATTGTAGGGAGTGTTTACTGATGAAGCGAGTCAGGAGTGATCATGCTTTATACTATTTTCCGCAGGAGGATTTTCCGAAGCAAGATATTCTCAAATGGCGCGGTAAATTAACTCCTTTTCAAGAGAAGGTGTCAGAAGGACTAATTCAAGCTGTAGACAAGCAGGAACCAACCTTGGTACATGCGGTGACGGGAGCTGGAAAGACAGAAATGATTTATCAAGTAGTGGCTAAAGTGATCAATGCGGGTGGTGCAGTATGCTTGGCTAGTCCTCGCATAGATGTTTGTTTGGAGCTGTACAAGCGCCTGCAAGATGATTTTGCTTGCGAGATATCTTTACTACACGGAGAATCAGAGCCGTATTTTCGAACACCACTAGTTGTTGCGACGACCCATCAGTTATTGAAGTTTTATCAAGCTTTTGATTTGCTGATAGTGGATGAAGTAGATGCCTTTCCTTATGTTGACAATCCCACGCTTTACTACGCTGTCAAGAATAGTGTAAAGGAGAATGGCTTGAGAATCTTTTTAACAGCGACTTCGACCGATGAGTTAGATAGGAAGGTCCGTTTAGGAGAACTAAAACGATTGAGCTTGCCAAGACGATTTCATGGAAATCCGTTGATTATTCCTAAACCTGTCTGGTTATCGGATTTTAATCACTGTTTAGAGAAAAATCGGTTGTCACCAAAGTTAAAGTCCTATATTGAGAAGCAGAGAAAGACAGCTTATCCGTTACTCATTTTTGTTTCAGAAATTAAGAAAGGGGAGCAGTTAAAACAAATTTTACAGGAGCAATTTCCAAATGAGAAAATTGGCTTTGTATCTTCTGTAACAGAAGATAGATTGGAGCAGGTACAAGCTTTTCGAGATGGAGAACTGACAATACTTATCAGTACGACAATATTGGAGCGTGGAGTTACCTTCCCTTGTGTGGATGTTTTCGTAGTAGAGGCCAATCATCGTTTGTTTACCAAGTCTAGTTTGATTCAGATTGGTGGACGAGTTGGACGAAGCATGGATAGACCGACAGGAGATTTGCTTTTCTTTCATGACGGATTAAATGATTCAATCAAGAAGGCAATTAAGGAAATTCAGCAGATGAACAAGGAGGCAGGCTTATGAAGTGTTTGTTATGTGGGCAGACTATGAAGACTGTTTTAACTTTTAGTAGTCTCTTACTTCTGAAGAATGATGACTCTTGTCTTTGTTCAGACTGTAATTCTACTTTTGAGAGGATTGGAGAAGAGCACTGTCCAAATTGTATGAAAACAGATTTGTCAACAAAGTGTCAAGATTGTCAATTTTGGTGTAAAGAAGGAGTTGAGGTCA
>NZ_CAUQJA010000038.1:0-5391 GCF_963518475.1 uncultured Streptococcus sp.
CTTGCTGATTTCGATCTATAGTCCGAGTCAGATAAGTCTGGTTTTACTGTATTCGTTGTACCATCCTTATAAGTAATGGTCACAGTACCATCATTTGATATTTCATAGTCTTGTATACGGTTTGCATCTTGTGGATTTGATGCTTTTACCGCTGCAAGAATCTTTTGTTTATCATCTTCTGATGGAGTTGTCGTATTACTTACTTGAACTGTCGCTGGCACTTTACCTGGGAATTTTTCACTTAATTTCCCTTGTACAATTTTAAATGTAGTGTCTCTATTTTCATTTTCAGAAAGGTCTTTTGTACGAATCTCACGTGACCAAATATTTCCTGGTTCATATCTTTGATTTGCGTTGTATGTACCTTCAATTGTCAACGTAGCTGGCTTCGTAGAAGTAGCCTCTCTCGAATCTCCAGTGATATTGGTAATCTTTCCATTAGAATTATGATTAGTATCTGTCATGTTAGTTGTGACAGTCCTACCATCCCATACTTCTAGATTACGAATCTTACCACTGTTATCCGTAGTTTTCACAACAAATCGATATTCATCCCCAGCGTAAAGTTCATATCCACTAGCAGTACGTCCGTTTTCGTCATTAGCATCATTACGAACAGCTTTCTTAGGTTGATCAACCCATTTGTCCCCATTTTTGACTTGAAGAACAACTTCTACATTTGGTTTTTCAGTTTCCTTAGTAATTGTCTTAGAAGTTGTGGCAGAAGTTAGAGTCTCAGTTCCTCCAGCAGGATTACTTACAACCTTCTCTTGTTTAACCGTTACATCGCCTGTAGGCAACAAGCCATTATTGGCATCAGTAACCCGTTTCAAATCAGTTGAATCAAAGGTTACACTTGTACCAGTGGCCTGTTTAGGAATTGTCTGACCGGCGATAGTTAAAGTTACGGTAGCTCCTGGAGTTACATTCGTTACTACAATTGAACGATTTGGCAAACCACCCTTTTCAGTAACTGAATCAGCTGCTATTTCAGGTGCTTGTGGATTTACTCTCACAGTAACAGGGACATTTTGTTTAACTCTGACACCTGTTGAGTCTGCAGGTAACTCTACCTCCACTTGTTTGGTAAATGTTCCAACTGTCGTAAGTGACGGCGCACCACCAACCCACTTGTAATTAGTGTTTGTTGCGTTAAAGTCTGGATTTCCTTCTAATCTCGTAACCGCTTCTTTAGGATTTGCTACAGCTTGTTTATAACCAGCTTCATCCGTCTTGTTTTGTGTGAAAACGTAAGAACGTTCTGATCCAAATTTATAAACATCATGAACAACATCAACGGTCTTACTTAGTTTAGTAGTATCGCCAGCACCCGTACGACCAACAGGATAAGTAAAGGTGACTTGATAAATTTGTCGACCTGTTTTCGCTGTGCTAATCGGTGAATTTGCAACAGGCTGCCCATTTTTTCTCCAAGTTTGACTAGCTCCACTTGGGTAATCATCGTTTCCTTGCTTATTCACATAATCATGCCATAAGGTGCCGTTATGAGGATTTGTACCTTGAATATCATTCACAGGTCCCTTAGGGGCAATCGTAGCTAAAACCTTATAGTTGACCGTTACATCATCGGTTGAACCATCCGAATACGTAACACGCGCAACAGCGCTCTTTGTCCCAGTAGTCGAATTGTTAATCGTATTCGTCCAACTAACTGTCGCACCCGCAGGCAGAGCTTTTCCACCTTCAAGTTGAACAAAGTTAGCTGCATTTCCCAAATCCGCTGCTGTTTCACCCGCATAAGTATATACGGTATCTACTTTAGCCACGGCATTATACTTATCCGTTTGATCCTTAACAACAAACTTGATATAACCTTCGTTATTATCAGTTTTATTTGATGTATTCTGGTTATCCGTAGTTACGAGCTTACGTTCAGTAAAATCACCTTTTCTCAAGCTTTTATCCAAAGTACCTGTCAAGGTAATCGTAGCATTGGCTTGGTTTGTCGTAGAAGTGATGGTATTAGAACGTGTTACCCCAGTGAAACCGCCATAGTTAGCAGCAGTTCCATTACCAGCGCCATCATCGCTTCCATCAGGTCTAGTCAACTTCAATGAATTGATTTTTCCAGAGTCATCCGTCGCTTTTAGGGTAATATTAACCGGTTCGTTGCGATATAAATAGATTTCTTTGGTATTCGGATTGTCATAAGGAATAACTAACTTAGGACGTTCGTTAATTGTTACAGATGGTGGAATCGGTTCGCTACGTGTACCATCTTTATAGACAATAGTCGCTTCTCCATTATTTGCTACTTCAACTCTATCAATACGGTATGCTTTTTGATTATTTTTAGCATAAATAGCAGCCGTTACAGCATCCTTCTCATCCTTTGTTAGATTATTCTTATCTACTACAGGCGTAAACTCAGGATTTTTTATTGTAAATTCTGATTCATACTTGTAACGCTCATTCAAAGCACGTTGCTTAATAAAGAAGTTTCCTGTACTGTTGTCTCCCGGAATCGTAACATTCCCTGCTTTATCTGTTGCTACTGCATTACGACGCCATTCATTTTTAGGAGCATAAACCAAATCATCTTTCATATGCCCAGTTGCAGTTATGACTGCCGGATTAGACTCAGTCGCAACGAGATTCCCGTTTGGATCTGAGAGAGAAGTAGCTGACCCAGTCCCATAATTGGTATCTCCAAAGATGTTTTGAGCCATTTCTGACGCTGGTCTGTAACCATCAGCCTGTGCTACAAGTTTAAACTCACTCAGTTTTCCCTTATTATCTACGGCTTTCATTTCAAAACCGATATCATCACCTGCATAGTAATAGTAATATTTATCTCCTGCTATACCTCCTGCTTCTGCAGCTAGAGGTTTATTATTACGGGTCGCAGTAACGGTTATTACTGGAGGTGTTTTTTCCTTCTCTAAAGAAGCATTGATGACACTAGTAGAACCGTCACGATAAGTAACCGTGATGGTGCCATCTGTTGCAACGTCAATTTTTGATTTAGTACCAGGGTAAGACAGCGTAAAGCTACCATCTGGATTGGTCGTTTGACTTGCTTGAGCAATATTTGGAGCAAGATCTCCATTTTTGGATAAATCCGTTAAATTCGATTGTTTTCCAACAAAATTATTATAAACTTCCTTAACTTCATCTGGTGTCAAATGGTCCAAATCAGAAACCTGAACAGTATTACCACTTTGGATGTCATGACGTTCGTTGAAACCTTTGATATAGTAACCAACGTTAGCAGAAGCTACCTCTCTATTATAGTTTTGTCCTACAAAACGATAAACATATGTTGTCCCAACTTCAGCTGAAGCATTGTTTCCACCAACCGTTCCCACCAATCGAGCAGTTACAGCTGGTCTGTTTAACTCTTCATTATTGTTAGGACCTGCATATACAACACCAGGAATAACATTTCGATTCTCGATGTTCATATACTTAACGCGGCCTGAATTAGTATTTACTCCTTCTAAACCTACGTTATCTCCAATAACATCACCGTTAAAAACTTCTTTATAGGTAGTAACATTAAAACGGAATGTTGAGTTGGTATTCGTATTGGTAGTCTGCTGTCTATAACCCGTCGGAACACTTGCTGATTGAACTGCAGAACCATTCCCTGGAGTATCTTCATAAATAGGAGCAGAACTTACTTGAACCTGCATATTGGCAGTCGCAGTCGGCACATTATTATCGTATTTGACCCTTACTACAACTTGTCCATCTAAGTTCCGGTTTTGGCCATGACGATAACTATAACCTGCCTCTGAACCATGTGCATATGTTTTTTCCATTGAATTACCGTTAAAGGTCGCACTTTGGACATGTCCACCTTTACCGACTTCGATTTTTACACCGACATGACTCAAGGCACTATCAGCATGGACATTCATGGTATAAGTTGCTATACCAGTTCCCTTATCAAAAGTAGCAGTTGGACTACTTACATTCATACGGCCATCGCCCTGCTGAGGAGCCCAACTTGCTCGAAGAGAAGCATCGCGCAACATCGGTTTCCCATTTCGTGCATCACGCGCACCTGAATGGGCTCTCAAAACGGCATTAACAATGGAATTACGAGCTAAGGTTGCTTTTTGCACCACTGCTGTCAAATCACTAGTTGGATCAGCCAAGGCCTTTTCAATTTCAGTTACCGCAGCGTTGACCTTAGTGATAGCTGAGTCAGTATTTGGTAAACCAACAGCTTTAGCTAGGTACTCACCCATCTCAGCTGAAAGTTTTGTCAACTTCTTACGATTGTCATCTTGTTGCTTATCTGAAACTTCCGCTGTTGCGATAGCACCAGCAGTAACTCCTACGATACTAGTCGTGGTAGAAGTTGATTGAGCAGCGCTCGCACTAACCTTCCCATCAATTTCAGTTGCCTTCAGTAGAGCAGAATCAATTTTAAGGCCAGTTGATTCTTTTGATACAGAAGCATCTCGGTCAGTTGCTGGCGCAGAAGTGCTCTGTTCACCCGATAAACTAGCCACCAACGAGAAACTACCCGGCTCACTTGTTGTTTGACTAATACTAGTAGAGCTGCTGACAGATGCACTATTCGAAGTACTTGCTGAGGCACTGGCAGAAGTACTCGTCGAAGCACTGGCTGACGAACTCTTAGATACAGATTCTGACATCGAAGTGCTTTCGCTCAAAGAAGTAGACAAGCTAGCAGAATTCTCTGAATTACTTACAGATGTCGTACCCAAAACTACTGTATCATTTGTAACCAAAAGATCTGGATTTTCCAGTGTTTTTTCCACGGCTACTGTTTCATTTGCAAACACTTTTGTTTGAGTAGCAACAGTACCACCTAAAACAGCCCCTGTGGCAGCAATCCCCTTGATAATATCCAGACCTGTAATAGAAGGATTCACTTTATCCTCTACTACTTCTGTCATGACTTGAGTCGTGTCTACACCACCGCGCAAGACCTTGAACAAACCAAAAAGAGAGGTTGAAGCTCGCAACCAATGTTTCCCTGATTTGATCAACTTATACCGCGTCACTCGGTCGGTTTCTCTATACTCACCTTTCTGACGTCTAAAAAACATGTTTCACTCCTTCGTTCTTACTTAAAAGCGGACAATCCACCCAATTCTAATCATACTTTAACAGTATACTCTAAGCGCAAACGATAGTCAAGATATTATATTGTTTTTTTCAAAAAAAATACGAGGTTCCAAATCTATTTATATATGAAAAAGTCATTTCTATAATAGGAACCCCTCCAAAAAGAATCAAACCTATTTTAACATTCCCTTCTTTTAAATTCATACTATAAAAATAAAACTATAACAGAGACCATGACATCAACAAACTTACCTCCCTGAGCGTTCTTATATTTCATATTTTAAAAACAAAAAAGCTGTGAATCATGACATCCACAGCAGTTAC
>NZ_CAUQJA010000039.1:0-5011 GCF_963518475.1 uncultured Streptococcus sp.
CTTGGAGCTTTTATCACAAGAAAAAGACTCCGAAGAGTCTTCGCATTACTTATGCAATTCTTTATTACTCAATGTATGAAAAATCCCCCACAGAAGAATATTTACAATGATAAACAGCAATATTTCCACTAAATTAAAGTCTATCAAATTTCGTGACCGCATTGCCACCATAGCTTGAGAGTAGGGATAGATTAAAGATAATTTATCTGATACAAAAATCATCATAAATCCTACGAAAGTACCAATAGCACCAATTCCCACAGATTTACTGAAAACACGAGTTTTAGCTGTCACAAAAAACTGTACTGCCATCATGCTAATTGTTCCAAAAATTCCCAATAAATCCCACTTGAGGTAGGTGAACAAATTAGAAATTTCTAAATGAGCTAGGTGAGCACTGACATAAAAAATACCAAACAAGAACAACTGTAAAACAGCAATAAACAAGATAATTACTATTTCTTTTGCCAACAATAATTTCCCAAGACTGACATTATTAGCTCTGAGAAATTCAATATTTTTTCTATCAAACTCTTTTCCTAACATCATGGCTACATAAAGGCTGACCAAGATCGGAAAGAAAAGCTGGCTATAATAGAAGGTCAATTGTCCCCATAAAACAGGCACTTTTTCACTTTCTTCAACCATAGAATACGCTGCACCAAAGTAAATCCCAAGACCAATCAGGCTACAAAAAGCTAAGAAGCAAATACCAATCATCAACATGGAAAATTTTTTTGTTTTCCGCCATTCTACTGATAGATAAGACATCATAGCTTGCCTCCTTTCTTTTCAACCAAATAGAGAGATAAGAAGAGATAGATTAGGGCTATTGGCAAATATGTAAAGAGTTTAAATCCTAGGTTTGTCGCAAAAACATAACTCACATGACTGGCGACTTGCTGGTAATCCACCAGAGACATATATCCTATACCACCAAAAGGGAAAATTAGCTGTAGAAAAGCTGGTGCATGACCAAATCCAACTCCAAGAAATCCTCCGAAAACCCCTAATGCCAGCATCAATGCCTGCTTCTTCACTAAAAACTGCAAAGTCAAAAACAGACAGGTTAAGACAAAAGAGGCTAGCAAGAAAATGACGATTTGCCAGAGGATTAGGCTAACAGGCATTTCTAAACCTGATAAGATTGCAATCAACTGGGCTACTACTCCCTCCAAAAAAGCGAGAAAGGTCAAAATGAACATAGTCAGGCCAAGCTTACTCAGAAAGATATGCCGTACATTTTCACCATTTGCCAAAAGCAGTTTGAAAGTGTTGCCCTCCTTCTCGTTCTTGACAATCCGCGATACAAAGAGAGAAATCACAATAGGGAGAATCAAGCCATTTACTTCTTTTATCATATAGAAAATTAGGCTAATCTGGTGCATGTCTGGATTACTTAGGTAGCGTGTAGCGGCTGCAATTGCCCAAGCAAATCCGACTCCCATAACTAGTATGCTAATGAGGAAGGATTTGGTTCGTTTTGCCTTGAGCAATTCAATAGACAAATTATTCAACATAAGACTCACTCCTTGGTTAAGTTGAGGAAGATAGATTCCAAGGTTTCTTGTTCTTGCTTCACTTCATAAATTGGAACTTTCTCGACTATTAAATCTCGTAACAAACTAGAAATCTGCTGATCGGCAAGGTTAGTCAGCTTGAGTTTATCCTCTTGTATCTCCAACATCTTGCACGGATAACCAAATAACACTTGGCTAATGACTTCACGTCGACCTCTAAAATCCCCACGCACTTCCAGCCATTTATTGGACTGAATTTTACGAATTTCTCCCTCGTAAACCAGTTGACCATGATTGATAATCCCCACACGGTCAGCTATATGCTCTACTTCAGAAAGGATATGGGTAGAGATGAAGACAGTAATGTCCTGTTCTTTTGCCAACTTGATAATCAGTTCCCGAATTTCATGAATCCCTGCTGGGTCTAGCCCGTTTGTTGGCTCATCCAGTATCAACAAACGCGGTTTCTTGACTAAGGCAAAGGCTAAAGCCAAACGCTGTTTCATACCCAGTGAATAATCTTTAACCAATTTTTTCTTGTTTTTAGGTTGATCTAACCCAACAATTTTCAATGTTTCCTGAATATTTTTCTGATCAAATCCAAGGATTTTTTGGAAGACCAAGAGATTTTCATAGCCTGTCAAATTAGGATAATAAGACGGTTCTTCAATCATAGAGCCAATTTGATTAAGATACTGCTTGTCCGTACCTATAGATTGACCGAACACTTCAATCTCCCCAGCTGTACGAGAAATCAAAGACAAAATCATCTTCATTGTGGTTGTTTTACCAGCTCCATTTGGACCTAGAAAACCATAAATCTCACCTTGTTGAACTGATAAGGAACTAAGGTTAACTACCTGAGTGTCCTTAAATGCCTTTTGTAAGTTTTTTATCTGTAAAACATTACTAATCATTATGAACTTCCTCCTTTAAACCAAATAATTTTCTATAATTTTGATTTCTATAAATCAAATTATCATGAGTATCTTTGATAACATCTCTATTACTCTTATCAACAAAAATGATAGAATCAACATAATTCACAATATCTAATTGGTGACTCACTATTACCATTGTTTTGTCTGAATAAAATGAATTATTCCACTACCAGCACCAAGAACGTTATCAAGTTCTTCAAGAGTTCATTCTTGAAGAAAATTCATTACTTCAATCTCATCGAGATTCATTTGTTGTTTAGCCATTTGGAAATACCTCACTGATTAAAATTTATTTGAGAAGTATCTCTATCTAGGTTATGTCTTTATTATAGACATGCTAGATTAATTTTAAACTAAGCTAACCTTAATTTTACATTAAGATTAAAGTATCTTGCTTTTTTCATTCTTTTAAATGGTATAATATAGATAAGCGAGGTAAGATTATGAATTTCGAACAACAACTCCTGAATAAGCACATCCTTATCATTGATGACGATAAAATTTTAAACTCTTCCATAAGAGATATTCTCACTGCCTACGGATTTTCCAATCTAACATCAGCCTATGATATAGAATCTAGTTTGGACATGATTGAAACAGAACAGTTCGATCTTTTCCTTTTGGACATTATGCTCCCCGATGGTGATGGCTACACATTAGCAAAACATATCCGAAAAAAAGGCGATACTCCTATCCTCTTTCTGACTGCCAAAAATAATCCTGAAGATGAGGTAGCTGGTTTCAATGCTGGTGGTGATGATTATGTCGTAAAACCCTTCATTCCAAAAAATCTTATCTATCGTATTATGGCTCTGCTCAGGAGAAGCTATAAATCAGAACAGGAAGCAATACAAATTGGACAGACTTTGGTGAGTTTTCGGAATGCAACAGTACAAAAAAATGGAGCAGAAATTTCTATTACACCAATTGAAATTAAGATTTTGAAAAAACTTTATGATAATAAAAATTACATCGTTTCAACTGAATCTCTCTGTGATACGATTTGGGGAGTGGATAGCTTTGGTTATGAAAACTCTTTGACTGTACATATTCGGAAAATTCGAGAAAAAATAGAAGAAAATCCTTCAAAACCTCAATATTTAAAGACAGCTAAAGGGCTGGGATATAAATTGTTATCATGATTATGAACCAAACCAAAATTTTAAGGTATTCACTAAAGAAATTTATCTTTTTTTCCATCATTATCTTTATTACCAATATCATTCTAATTGCCAGCTTTGTTTTCTACATTAGGGAAAAGCAAACTGCTACTGAGACTGTGAAAATAATTTCTGAACACATTACCATCACAAAAAATAACGTCCACATACCTAAAAATGATATCTCTAGTCTAAGAGAACAAAAGTTATGGCTCATGGTATTGGATAAGCAGACTGGAAAACAAGTGTACGAACAGTATAAACCTACAGAAATTCCTTCACAATTTGACTATGGGGACATTTTACAGTTTTCTCGCTATTATCTTTCAGATTATCCTGTTTTTAGTCAGATAAAAGATGGCTACATCATTGTTGTTGGTTTTCCAAAAGATAAAATTGCTCGTTATAGTTATAATTACTTAGATATAGATAGTATTCGCCTGATTCCACTAGTAGCATTTGGAGTATTGCTTTTCAACTGTCTTTATTTCGCTTTTCTTTACTACTATGGTGTGACGCATATCAATCGTAAAATTGCGCCTCTTGTAACTGCTATTCAGAATCTCCCAGATGGTTTGAAAAATCCAATAAATTCTATATCAGAACTAGAATATCTTACAACTGCAATTAATCAAACCGATACTCTACTCAAAGAGAATGAAGTCTTTAAAGAGCAATGGATTTCAGGAATTGCACACGATATCAAAACACCTCTTTCTGTCATCATTTCTAACGCTTCCTTGTTAAATGATTCTGAACTAGATACACAGTCTAAAAAACATATTCGCCCAATATTGACAGAATCCTATTACATCCAAAATATTTTAAATGACTTAAATATAGTAGCTCGCCTTTCATCCGGTCATCTTCAATTAAATCAGACTGAAACAAAAATTATCCCCTTCTTCAAAGACATTCTCATCCATATTTTAAATCAAGAAATCTGGAATGATTTTGAATTTGAATTTGATTACGATTATTCACTTGTTAATCAATCTATCATGATTGAGCAGTTTTTAATCACAAGAGTTATCCATAATATCATCTACAACTCTGTTTTGCATAACGAAAAAGGTTGCACAATAAGAATCCACTTATTCAAAAAAGATACAAATGTAATTGTCGAAATCAAAGATAATGGACAGGGAGCTTCACCAAAAAAAATTGCTGAACTTAATGAATTATCTTTTAAAAACATTGATATTTCTAAAATTAGAACGACTGGAATTGGGCTAAAAATTTCAAAACAAATTGTTGATTTGCATCAGGGCTCTATTTCGTTTGCTAGTATCCAAAATGAATTCTTTGAAAGTATCATTTCACTTCCAATTTTCAACATTACCAATTAGATAAAAAAATGGAGAAGAACCATTAGAGTTTTCTCCATTTT
>NZ_CAUQJA010000040.1:0-4967 GCF_963518475.1 uncultured Streptococcus sp.
TTGTGTTATACTAGTCCCATAAAGGAAAACGTTTGCGTTTCCTCATTATAAAATTTGTTATTCTTTAGGAGGAATACACTATGTCATCTAAATTCATGAAGAGCGCTGCTGTGCTTGGAACTGCTACACTTGCTAGCTTGCTTTTGGTAGCTTGCGGAAGCAAAACTGCTGATAAGCCTGCTGATTCTGGTTCATCTGAAGCGAAAGAAATCACTTTCTACGTTGAAGACCAATATAAAGCATTTGCTGAATCAGCTGCAAAAGCTTACGAAAAAGAAGCTGGAGTAAAAGTTACCATCAAAACAGGAGACCAAATGGGTGGGCTTGACAACCTTTCTCTAGATAACCAATCTGGTAAAGCTGCTGACGTTATGATGGCTCCATACGACCGTGTAGGTAGCCTTGGTACTGACGGACAACTTTCAGAAGTGAAATTGAGCGACGGCGCTAAAACAGATGATAAAACTAAATCTCTTGTAACAGCTGCTGATGGTAAAGTTTACGGTGCTCCTGCTGTTATCGAGTCACTTGTTATGTACTACAACAAAGACTTGGTAAAAGAAGCTCCAAAAACTTTTGCTGACTTAGAAAACCTTGCTAAAGATAGCAAATATGCCTTCGCTGGAGAAGATGGAAAAACTTCTGCTTTCCTAGCTGACTGGACAAACTTCTACTATGCATATGGACTTCTTGCTGGTAACGGTGCTTACGTATTCGGACAAAACGGTAAAGACGCTAAAGATATCGGTCTTGCAAACGACGGTTCTATCGCAGGTATCAACTACGCTAAATCTTGGTATGAAAAATGGCCTAAAGGTATGCAAGATACTGAAGGTGCTGGCAACTTAATCCAAACTCAATTCCAAGAAGGTAAAACAGCTGCTATCATCGACGGACCTTGGAAAGCTCAAGCCTTCAAAGATGCTAAAGTAAACTACGGTGTTGCAACTATCCCAACTCTTCCAAACGGAAAAGACTACGCTGCATTCGGTGGTGGTAAAGCTTGGATCATCCCATCAAGCACTAAGAACCTTGAAGGCGCTCAAAAATTTGTAGACTTCCTAGTTTCAACTGAAGAACAAAAAGCCTTCTACGATACAACTAACGAAATCCCAGCTAACACTGAAGCTCGTTCATATGCTGAAGGTAAAAACGATGAGTTGACAACAGCTGTTATCAAACAGTTCAAGAACGCTCAACCAATGCCAAACATCTCTCAAATGTCTGCAGTTTGGGATCCAGCGAAAACTATGCTCTTTGATGCTGTAAGTGGTAAGAAAGATGCGAAAACAGCTGCTAACGACGCTGTAACATTGATCAAAGAAACAATCAAACAAAAATTTGGTGAATAAAAAATTTGTTCAAGGGGGGTGGAAATCAAATCCCCCTTTGAATTTATCAATCAAAAACATATATAGTTTAGGTTTTAATTAGAAACCAGTATCCTATGAAAGGAGTTATTATGGAAAAGCAACAACCTAGTAAAGCAGCTCTGCTGTCTATCATTCCTGGGTTAGGACAGATTTACAATAAACAAAAAGCCAAAGGTTTTATCTTCCTTGGTGTAACCATCGTATTCGTCCTTTACTTCCTAGCACTTGCAGCCCCTGAATTGAGCAATCTCATCACTCTTGGTGACAAACCAGGTCGTGATAATTCCCTCTTTATGCTGATTCGTGGTGCCTTCCATTTAATCTTTGTAGTTGTTTATGTACTCTTTTATTTCGCAAATATCAAAGACGCACATACAACTGCCAAACACATTAACAATGGAATTCCAGTTCCACGTACCCTCAAAGACATGATCAAAGGGATTTATGAAAATGGCTTCCCTTACCTCTTAATCATTCCATCTTACATTGCCATGACTTTTGCGATTATCTTCCCAGTTATCGTAACCTTGATGATCGCCTTTACCAACTACGACTTCCAACACTTGCCACCAAACAAATTGTTGGACTGGGTTGGTTTGACCAACTTTACAAACATTTGGAGCTTGAGTACCTTCCGTTCTGCCTTTGGTGCCGTCCTTTCTTGGACTATCATCTGGGCTTTATCTGCCTCAACTTTACAGATCGTCATTGGTATCTTCACAGCTATCATTGCTAACCAACCATTTATCAAAGGAAAACGTATCTTCGGTGTTATTTTCCTTCTTCCTTGGGCTGTCCCAGCCTTCATCACTATCCTGACATTCTCAAACATGTTTAACGATAGTGTTGGTGCTATCAACACTCAAGTATTGCCAATCTTGGCTAAATTCCTTCCTTTCCTTGATGGTGCTCTTATTCCTTGGAAAACAGACCCAACTTGGACTAAGATTGCCTTGATTATGATGCAAGGTTGGCTTGGATTCCCATATATCTACGTTTTGACCTTGGGTATCTTGCAATCTATTCCTAACGACCTTTACGAAGCAGCTTATATTGACGGTGCCAATGCTTGGCAAAAATTCCGCAACATCACTTTCCCAATGATCTTGGCCGTTGCTGCACCTACTTTGATTAGCCAATACACCTTCAACTTTAACAACTTCTCTATCATGTACCTCTTCAATGGTGGAGGTCCTGGTAGTGTCGGAGGGGGAGCTGGTTCAACTGATATCTTGATCTCATGGATCTACCGTTTGACAACAGGTACATCTCCTCAATACTCAATGGCGGCAGCTGTTACCTTGATTATCTCTATCATTGTCATCTCAATCTCTATGATCGCATTCAAGAAACTACACGCATTTGATATGGAGGACGTCTAAGATGAATAACTCAATTAAACTCAAACGTAGACTGACTCAAACCCTTACTTACCTCTACTTGATTGGTCTATCAATCGTGATTATCTATCCACTGTTGATTACCATCATGTCAGCCTTTAAAGCAGGTAACGTCGCAGCCTTTAAACTTGATACTAACATCGACTTCAATTTTGATAACTTTAAAGGACTCTTTACTGAAACTCTATACGGTACTTGGTATCTCAATACCTTGATCATCGCCTTGGTTACCATGGCGGTTCAAACAAGTATCATCGTACTTGCTGGTTATGCCTACAGCCGTTACAACTTCTTGGCTCGTAAACAAAGTTTGGTCTTCTTCTTGATTATCCAAATGGTGCCAACCATGGCCGCTTTGACAGCCTTCTTCGTTATGGCGCTTATGTTGAACGCCCTTAACCACAGCTGGTTCCTCATCTTCCTATACGTTGGTGGTGGTATCCCGATGAATGCTTGGCTCATGAAAGGCTACTTCGATACAGTGCCAATGTCTCTAGACGAATCTGCAAAACTAGACGGTGCAGGACACTTCCGTCGCTTCTGGCAAATTGTTCTTCCACTTGTTCGCCCAATGGTTGCCGTACAAGCTCTCTGGGCCTTCATGGGACCTTTCGGGGACTACATCCTCTCTAGTTTCTTGCTTCGTGAGAAAGAATACTTTACTGTTGCCGTTGGTCTCCAAACCTTCGTCAACAATGCGAAGAACTTGAAGATTGCCTACTTCTCAGCAGGTGCTATCCTCATCGCCCTTCCAATCTGTATTCTCTTCTTCTTCCTACAAAAGAACTTTGTTTCAGGACTTACAAGTGGTGGCGACAAGGGATAATATATCCCCGCCACCCTTTTTCATTTTGAAGCTTGTGACTATAAAACTATCCTTGTAACAAGCAATTTTTCTCCTGGACTTGAAATAAAGCACATTTCTCTATATAATAATACTCATATAGAAAACACCTTTTAGAAAGATACCTATGCTTCCATATCCATTTTCCTATTTTTCAAGTATTTGGGGATTTCGTAAGCCCCTGTCCAAACGTTTCGGACTCAACTGGTTTCAGCTTCTCTTTACCAGTATCTTCCTTATCAGCTTGTCTATGGTACCTATTGCCATCCAAAACAGCTCGCAGGAGACTTATCCGCTAGAAACCTTTATCGATAATGTCTATGAACCATTGACAGATAAGGTTGTACAGGATCTCTCTGAACACGCTACAATTGTTGATGGCAAATTAACTTATACTGGAACAGCTAGTCAAGCGCCTTCTATCGTGATCGGTCCAAGTCAAAGTAAGGAATTACCTAAGGACTTGCAACTGCATTTCGATACGAATGAGCTCGTCATCAGCAAGGAAAGTAAAGAGCTGACCCGTATCTCTTACCGAGCGATTGAGACTGAGAGTTTCAAAAGTAAAGACAGCTTGACCCAAGCCATTTCTAAAGACTGGTATCAGCAAAATCGTGTCTATATCAGTCTCTTCCTAGTTCTCGGTGCTAGCTTCCTCTTTGGTTTGAATTTCTTTATCGTCTCTCTAGGAGCGAGTCTTCTCCTTTATATCACTAAGAAATCACGCCTCTTTTCATTTAGAACCTTTAAAGAGTGCTATCATTTTATCTTGAACTGTTTAGGATTACCAACTCTGATTACACTTATTTTGGGATTATTTGGCCAAAATATGACAACTCTGATTACTGTACAAAACATTCTTTTTGTTCTATATCTGGTCACTATCTTTTATAAAACGCATTTCCGTGATCCAGATTACCATAAATAGGAGATTTTTATGCCCGTTACGATTAAAGATGTGGCCAAGGCTGCTGGTGTTTCACCTTCAACCGTAACCCGTGTTATTCAAAATAAATCAACCATTAGCGACGAAACAAAAAAACGCGTTCGCAAAGCTATGAAGGAGCTCAATTACCACCCCAACCTCAACGCTCGTAGCTTGGTAAGCAGTTATACCCAAGTTATCGGCTTGGTGCTTCCTGACGACTCAGACGCCTTCTATCAAAATCCTTTCTTCCCATCTGTTCTCCGTGGTATCGCCCAAGTCGCCTCTGAAAACCACTATGCCATTCAGATTGCAACAGGTAAAGACGAAAAAGAGCGTCTTAAAGCTATTTCACAGATGGTTTACGGTAAACGTGTGGATGGTTTGATTTTCCTTTATGCCGAAGAGGAAGATCCCTTGGTCAA
>NZ_CAUQJA010000041.1:0-4825 GCF_963518475.1 uncultured Streptococcus sp.
ACATTACTGAACCAGAAAGTAAGTTAGCTCGAATCATGTTTTCTTATTATGGCGCTCTCAATGCCCAATTAAAAGGAGATGAAGCTCGTGCCCGAAGTTTGTTTGAAAGTATCGCCCATGAAAATCCAGAACTCTTTTATGTTCAGGAAGCGAAGAAATATTTAGAAGGAGAAAACTGATGTCAGAACGTACAGCTTTACCGATTGGAAGTGTTGTTCGAGTGAGAGAAGGTGTGGAGCCTGTCATGATTGTTAATCATTGTCCAGTTACTGAAAAGGACGGCAAGCAAGGTTATTTTGACTTTGGGGCTGTCAGTCTTCCACTAGGGCTTGTTAATCAAAACATTATCTTCTTTAACAAAGAGGATATAGATGAAGTTCTATTCTTCGGTTACATCGATCGTAGATTTCAAGACTTTTTGAGTCGTTATGATGAGGAAGTCTCAAAAATCACCTATGAGCACTTCAGTGTAGATGATTTTAAAAAATGACATACAAATCCTAGAATTCTATTCTAGGATTTTCTATATGGTGAGAAAATGTTATAATGAAGATTAAGTAGAATAAATGTATCCGAAGTTCGAGTTCAAAAAGATAGGTAAAGCACTCAGTAACTCACTTTCTTCTCTGAAAGGAGCATTTGGATGGTAGGTGTTTGTACCTGATCCATTATTCTGATTAAATTTATTGAATTTCAGCCTACGAGTAGAGCTATAAAATATGAGGTGGTGGGTAATGAAAGTGTCGAATAGACGTTATAAAGTTAGTTTAGTTGGGCGTGTGAATAATAGATATTACCTGATAAGGATTTCCAATCAAGAATATATAATAGATTATTCAAATCCCAAGGATGTACGCACCTATTTGTTTGGGTTATTCCCGAAATATAATACAGAGTATCCCATCTATAAAGTTGACAATGCTAGTATAAAAACAACAACTTGGAGAATAATGGATCAATTTCAAGGAAGCTTACTGGAGTATAGTATTGGCATTGTACTAGTTTTTCTTTTGATTCTACCAAAACATATTAACCCACTATTGATTTTTAATAATTCGATAATTAGAGAATCATGGTATCTTTGGTTATCAATGATTTTTTGTGGAGCTATATTACTGATTTCTTTTCTTATCTTTAAGTCAAATACAGATGAAATCCCTATTTTGGTAGATGAAAAAAGTATTTTACGAAGAGTAGAGGAACCAAGAAAAAGCTTCATCAAATTTCCTCAAAAAATAGTTGATTTTTTAAGTTGTTTTTTAGGAATTCCAATCTGTCTTTTTATGGGAGTTGCTTCATCAAATTTTATTTTGTTAATTGTTTTTGGATGTTTAGGATTCTATCAGCTGTTATTTGCTAGGTTTTTTAACTTATTATTTGTAGTTAAAAGACATAAATTTTATATTGTTAAATAAGGAGAAAGTTATGATTTTGCCTATTGGAACTATTGTTTATTTATCTGGTGGAAACCAAAAAGTTATGATTTTAAATAGGGCGCTATTGTAGAGTAGGAAGGTCAGGATGTATTGTTTGATTATACTGGAGCTCTATTTCCAGAAGGATTAACTCCAGAGCAAGTTTATTATTTTAAGCATGAAGATATTGATGATATTGTGTTCAAAGGATATAGTGATATTGATGAAGAGCGTTTTGTTAAATTATATAAGAAATGGCTTGGCTCTATTGAAAGTAGCATTAAAAAAGGAAAAATAGAATAATATATAATGGTGTAATTGTCCTTTCGCAGAGAGTATTTCAATGAGGGCATTGTTTCTAGCGTATATGGATAGGAGATAGTGAATGAAGATTGATTTATCTGAGGTACAGGCTCGAAAATCGGCCTTGAGTACATCTGTAGGTGGTATCAAGGGCGATCTAACCAAAGCCAGAAGCAGTTTATCTTAAGTTGTCTCTACAGATAATCTCAAAGGTGTCGTTAAGGACACAATCAACCAAAAAGTTTCTAACTACCAGATTCCTTTGCTAGATAACTATAGCAATGCTTTGGATAGTATCGTAAACCGCTATGATGGGATTATCAAGCTTTTTAAGGAGACGGTTGGTGAGACCGACAACAGTGCCATTATTAAGACAGAATACCTAGAACGTATCAAGCAACGCATGAAAGATCCGATCGAGGGATTAAAGGGCAGTTCCAGTAAGACACAAAATATCTATGCAGGGATAAGTGATATCCTAACGTTAACGAATCCTAGTTTGGATAGTGTGAATACGAGCTATAGTCAAGCAGTCAAGAGTTTAGATGATACCATAAAGAACATGGAAGCTTTTAATAGTGTTCTTTTAAAGACAGATACCTTTGACCTTATCGATATGCAAAATAGTGAAATCGCTACCCTATAATGAAAAAGAGGCCAAACGTCAAGGATTGAGAGGAAATGAAGTTGAGGCTAGTAAGGCGACAGGTTTTGTGATAGATGCGGCTAAGGCAGCGGGAACAACTGTTGCAGGGATTGCTGGAGCGAGTGCTGGAGCAGCGCTAGCAGGTTTAGTTTTTGGTGCGACAGCTCCTGTTTGGTTACCTGGGGCAATTGCAATTGGAGTATCCGCAGGTGCTGTTTGGCTTGCAAATAAACTTAATGATGATTTTCATATAACAGATAATCTTAAAAAAGGTGCCAATAGCCTGATCAAAGGCATGAGAGGATGGTTTAAATGATTATTGAAAGAGTCAAAAAATTTTTTGAGTTTCAAAGAAGGAGTGTCCATGGACCAGTTCCTCTTTGGGGAGTATTAAATGGGATTTTTATTTTGTATCCCTTGGTATTTACAGGATTTTGGCTTGCAGGATTAAGGATTTTAAAAAATCCTGCCTTACATCAAGGCTTGATTATTACAGGGATTGTTGTTTGGATTTTAAATCTGGTTTTTCTTTTGGATCTTAAGCGAGGGATTTTAACTAGCTTTGGAACCTATCTCATGTATCTGACGGGCCATGTTTATGCCATCATTGCTTTTAGCAGTTTAAGTGGGGATCATAGTTTTATTAGTTTGAAAATTTTCCTCCCCCTTATTTTTGCTATTATAGTTGTTATTGTTGGGACTTGTCTGGTCAACTTAGATTCTGAAGAAATTTTATCAGAAAAGGCCGTCAAAAATGTCTATAATTTTTTATTTGGACCTCCTGTAATTTTATCGCTTTGCTTTATTTTTTTAGGGATGATTGGATATGATTATTTTATGGGATGGGGGATGTCTTTATTATTCATGATTTTTGGGCCTTATTTGTACCGAACATGGCTTTATATTATCTATGCCTACCAACACCGTCATTATGTTGAAGAAACAGCTTCAATCAAGCATATAAAAGTAAACCCAGATATGATTTCAAACAGAGAGTTTGACAGAGATAGGTTTAAAAAGTAAAGTTTTAAAAGGTATGAGAGGATGGTTTAAATGATACTGGAACGAATTAAAAAAACATTTGAATTTCAAAGAAGTAGAATAAAGGGACCGGTTCCTCTTTGGGGGGTGTTAAATGGGATTTTTATTTTGTATCCCTTGGTATTTACAGGATTTTGGCTTGCAGGATTAAGGATTTTAAAAAATCCTGCCTTACATCAAGGCTTGATTATTACAGGGATTGTTGTTTGGATTTTAAATCTGGTTTTTCTTTTGGATCTTAAGCGAGGAATTTTAACTAGCTTTGGAACCTATCTCATGTATCTGACTGGCCATGTTTATGCCATCATTGCTTTCAATAGTTTGAGTGGGGATCATAGTTTTATCGGTTTAAAGCTATCCCTCCCTCTTATTCAATCCATTATTGTTATAGTCGTCATGAGCTGTTTGGTCAATTTAGACTCTGAAGAAATTATCTCGCAGAAGGCCAGCAAAGTTATGCTTAACTTTGTATTCGCTCCTCCACTTATTTTATCATGTATCTGTATATTTCTAGCGATGATTGGATATGATTATTTTATGGGATGGGGAATGTCCTTGTTTTCGATGACATTTGGACATTTGTTTTATGCTACATGGTTTATAATTATCTATGCCTACCAACACCGTAATGATGTTGAGGCAGAGACTTCAATCAAGCATATAGAAGTAAACCCAGATATGATTTCCAACAGAGAATTTGACAGAGATAGATTTAGTAGAAAGGTAACTAAAGATGATTAAAGAAATACAACTACATATGAGCCATTTGATGACAGACCAGGTCCAGATTCAAGCGGACGAACTATTGGAGTTATTTGTTCATACAGAACTCCTTCCCTATACTGATGGTATTTATAAAGATGGCCCTACCATTTTTGAGATGACTCCAACTCAATTTAACGAAGAAAAGCAAGATGTGGGAGTCTATATTCCAGTTATATCTGAAGCAGAGCCAACAAGTCAACTGGATTATCAGGCATCTCTAGATATAGAAGGAATTAGCAAGCGGGTTCTATTTGATGGTAGCTTGGATGAAACAATTGAGGAGATGAAAGCTTATATTCGTGATCATGGTTGGGAGTTGCAAGATAAGTTATACCTAGTCTTGATACCTGTTTATGATGATTTGTTTGTGGATTTGATTATCCCAGTGGAGAAGTAAAATGGCAGAAATTACATATGGTATGAATCAATCCTTAATGATGAGTAATGTCTTGAGTGTGAACTATAATATTGTCGGTGATGAGATTGCAGTAGCCTTTCAAGATATGATTCAAACAGCTGTAGCGGCAGGATATACACCTAAAAGCAATCCCTTTTACTCATGCCCCCATATCGGAGAATTGGAAGATGGAACATACAACATCACAGTCTATCTTCCCGTTCATGAGGATTATCTAGGAAAAGAAGAGATAATGGA
>NZ_CAUQJA010000042.1:0-4355 GCF_963518475.1 uncultured Streptococcus sp.
ATTCTTATCTATCTTAACAAGCTTAGCTGGTCTAGCCCTTGTTCTCGTGGCTGTCTGGTTAGGATGGCCAAAATAAATAGAGAAGCCTCGGTCAAACCGAGGTTTTTCAGATGAATTTCTTGGTAGCGGCAAAAAAATATGCTACACTATCAATATGAAAATTTTAATCCCAACAGCAAAAGAAATGAACACAGATTTGCCGAGTATTGAAGCCGCTCCTTTAAAACAAGAAAGTCAGGCTGTGCTGGATGCCTTGGCTCTCTATTCTGCTAGTCAATTGGAGAGTTTTTACAAGGTATCAGCCGAGAAGGCGGCGGAAGAATTTCAAAATATCCAAGCTTTGAAAAGGCAAACTGCTCAACACTACCCAGCCTTGAATCTATTTGATGGGCTTATGTACCGCCATATAAAGCGTGATAAATTGACCGAGGTAGAACAAGCCTATCTTGAAAATCATGTCTTCATTACCTCGGCTTTGTACGGAGTCGTACCAGCCTTGTCACCCATAGCCCCTCACCGTTTGGACTTTTTGATGAAGTTAAAAGTCGCAGGTAAGACTTTGAAGAGCCATTGGAAGCAAACCTATGATGAAGCTATGAATGGTGAAGACCTAATTTTCTCTCTCTTGTCATCCGAGTTTGAGACTGTATTTTCTAAGGAAATCAGAGGAAAAATGGTGACCTTCAAATTCATGGAGGATAGAGGTGGTCAGCTGAAGATTCATTCAACTATTTCAAAGAAAGCGCGTGGTGCTTTCCTGACAGCCCTGATACAAAATCAAGTACAGACGGTGGAGGAAGCTCGTCGCTTAAGCTTTGCAGGGTTTACCTACAGAGAAGATTTGTCACAGCCACAGGAATTGGTTTTTGTTAAGGAAGTATAGAAATCAGGTAAGAGAAAAAGTCAGCAGGACCCTGCTGACTTTTTAGTTTATAAAGTATTGGATATATGAATCTCATTTGATAAAGTGTTGAGGTGATTAACCAAATCCATGATTGACAGATGGTTTCGGCAAATAAACTTCTTAGTAATCCCTGGAATATAGAAATTAGACACGATGATATCGTAATCTGTCTGATTTAAAATCTCAGGACTTGTTTGTAATTCATCCCAAATATCGAAGGTAAAGCGGTTATTACAGTAATAGGAAAGCATATCAACAAAGGTAAGGGATATAGCATGGTCAAAGTTACTGATAATCAAAACCTTGATAGGTGGTCGATTTTCTAACAACTGAGTAGAGAGGTTTTCAGCATGGGTTAAGATGGTGTACATCAGGTGTTCCAACTGTTCAGGATGGTCATGCTGTCCAATTGCTTGACGGTATTGAGCCAGTTCTTGACGTGCACTTCCCATAAAGTCTGGGAAGTAAACTTCAAATTTTTTAATCGTCAATGCTTTTTGTTCAAATAAGATTGGGGTAGAAAAGATTTCCTGTCTTTCAAAGAAAGCAGTGTTGTGTAAATGCCAAATCAGCTCATCGTGGTTGGTAAAAGTAATCTTATATTGTTTTGATAGGCGTTCTAATATTTGACTAAGTAATTGGTAAGAGTATCTTGCTTCACTGTTTTCTTCTAAAGAGTTGAAGAATTCTTGAGGATTTAAGAAAAGATTGTTTTGAATAAAGGATATAAAAATTTGGGCGATGATATCTGGAGTGATTTCAAGTCCCAGTTTTTCAGAGAAATGGACAAGTAGCTCCTCAAAATTTGGAATATTCATCAAAAGAGGGTAGTATTCATCGAAGAAATGATTTGGTAAGTCGATAAAATGACCATTTTTGACGCGGTAAATACTGATAGCTATCATCAATTTGTACATTCTATAAATTGAAAATCGCATCGGGTAATTCGTGATTTTATAGAAGAAATCAGCAAACTCTGTTAAATCCTCTTCAGGAAGGTCAGGAAAAGGCCAGTCTAGGAAATAATAGCGCTCAGAAAAGTATTGGGCAAAAAAATAGCGAATATCAGTTTCATTCCCATGTATCTCAGTTGGAGTAAAAGATAATTCAATTTGGAATTGAGAGGATAGATTTTTTGTAATATTTCGACCTAATCGATAGAGATTAGCACTACTTGAGTGAAGATTTTCTATCGTTCGATAAATAGGCAGGCCCTCATTGAAAAACATATATTCTAGTAATTGAAAAGATTGGGAATGAGCTAGAAAATATTGATAAACGTCTTCCACACTAGTGTTAACATCTAAATCAATCATAATTCCGTTAACGGAAGATTGGATGTCAATATTTGGGAAAGCTGTTCGTAATTCATTTAAATCATTTTTTAGGATTCGTTCTGTACATCCTAATTTTTCGGCAAGTGCATGTAATCTTATCCAATTACGATTCTGAATTAAGATTTCCATTAAGCGTAATTGTCTTTGATCTTTTGTGGATAAAAGGTTTCGCATGTAGGTAATTTCCTCCTAAATTATATTGTATCATAATTATGATTCTGTTGTACAAAAAAACAAGAATTAAAAATATGTACATTAAATTCAAAAAAAAAAAAAAAAAAAAATATGGCTCCATGGTACAAAAATCAGATATATTAATTTCATAGATAATATTGATTAATGCCTCAAATAGTTGTAAATTGTAAACTATAAAATACTATCTAGGAGTTTAAAATGAAACATACACATAAGAAATCATTTGACTGGTATAGCATGCAACAACGATACTCTATTCGTAAGTATCACTTTGGTGCGGCTAGTGTCTTGCTCGGGACAGCCTTAGTCTTGGGAACTGCTGCCAATGCGCAATCAGTACAAGCAGAGGAACAACATCCTGAGGCAACTAATAGTGTCTCTGTTGATAAGGTAGATGAAGCTACTAAACCAGCAGAAGTTTCTACACCTAAAAAAGAAACAACTTATGCAGCTCCAACTGTTGCTAACCCAGTAGAAACGACTCCAGCTAAAACTGAAGAAGCTACTAGACCAGCAGAAAAAGTTGAAGAAGCAAAAGACAAAAAAGAAGCAAGTCATCAAGATGCTGTTGACAAGTCGAAATTGTTAACAGCTCTTTCGCGTGCTAAAAAATTAGAAAGCAAGTTATATACAGAAGCAAGTGCTGCTAACTTGCAAGCAAGTATCCAAGCTGGTCAAGGCTTGCTTGGGAAAGCAGATGCGACTGAAGCTGAAGTATCAGCAGCAGAGTCATCTATCCAATCAGCTATTATTGGTCTAGAACTTCGTTCTAACTCTGATAAAGGAACTGTATCAGAAACTCCTGTAGTGAAGAAAGCTGACACAGCAGAAGCCAAAGAAGAAGCTAAGCCAGCTGCAACAACGACTGACCGTTCAGCTGTTGATAGTAGCGTTTTAGCAACTAATGCACCTGCCAAAGTAGAAACAACTGCAGCTCCAAAATCTACTAATGAAATCTTGAAACCAGGTTTGAGCCTTTCTGATGCTCGTCAAAATCCAGCTATCCGTAAGGAAGACTTGGATAAAGGTCATAGTGGTTTTAGAGCGGCTAGCAATCCAGCTAACCCAATTGTCTCAGGTTCTGGAAATACAGTTGCATTTTCAGATATCAGCCAAGGTGGTCGTAGCTATAGTTTCCGTGGCTACGGGAACTCACGTGGTGGTAATTCAATTCATTACGATGTAACAACAGTACGTCAAGGTAATAAATTGAATTTCACAATCAAATATTCTGGTCCGGGCGAATTTGTTAATAATAACTTTATCTTGGATAAAGGGGATGGATTTGGAAATCCTTCCAATGCGACAATCACAACTCCAAGGTTAAGAGATCAATCAAAACCTATTAGCCAAGGTGCCAACTACGTATCTCACTCAGGATACAGTATGACCTCTGCTACTTCAACAAATACGGAACAAACAATCAGATTTAGTTTGCCAATCAATAATCCAAATGGTGACTTGTCTGTTCGTTTGAAACCTGTTACTTTTAACGTGGACCAAGGTGGTGGCGGTGCCGCTACTAGCAATGACCCATACAGCAACTCTAACTATTATTATAGAGCAAACCCACTATACTTGGATGCAAACCCTTATGGTGGTACTAATAATAAGACTGTTTCAGAAGACATTGACTTCCAAACTGTCTATCTTCCAACTAGTAAGTTACCAGAAGGTCAAACTAGATTAGTTCGAGAAGGTGAAAAAGGACAACGTCAAATTACCTATAAAGTTCATCGATTTGGTAACGAAACACTTTTAGGATTGCCAATTAGTAATTCTGTTACTAAAGAAGCTAAGCCACGTATTATGCAAATTGGTGTGGCTAAAGAGTTAATCGATACAGTAAAACCACGTGTTGATCAAAATAAAGTTGGTGATACAAATAACCTCACTTTCTATCTTGATAACGATGGAAA
>NZ_CAUQJA010000043.1:0-4355 GCF_963518475.1 uncultured Streptococcus sp.
TACATTCTACCATAAAAAAGTGATTTTCACAAACCTAAAATAGAATATGTTTTGGAGAATTTAGCAATTTTATCTCCGTGGTACCACCTTAGACTAAACCAAAAGGAGGAAACTAAGCCCTCCTCCAGTTACAAAATTGTTTGATTGAATAATTTCAATTTTAGCACATAATGGTTTTCGAGATATGATAGTATCACAACCAACCAGATTCTTTCGCAATATTAGCAGCTTCTGTTCGATTACCAGCATCTAGTTTCGAAAGAATATTGGTAACATAGTTTCGGACGGTTCCGTTGGATAGATAAAGTTTGTCTGCAATTTCTTGGTTAGAGAAACCCTGAGCGATTCCCTTTAAAACTGCGATTTCTTGCTCTGTTAATGGATTGGGATGCGTCATCACCACTTCCATCAATTCAGGCGAATACTCCTTGCGCCCTTCAAGGACAGTGTGCAAGGTTTGCATGAGGTCTGCAATATTTCTTTCTTTTAATACATAAGCATCTACTCCAGCCTTGACTGCACGTTCAAAATACCCAGGACGCTTGAAGGTCGTCACTACAACCACCTTTGTTTCTAGATTTTCTGCTCGTATCCACTCCAAGACTTCGAGGCCCGTCTTAACAGGCATTTCTACGTCAAGGATGGCGATATCTACAGACTCCTTTTCTAATAGTTGGATTGCTTCTTGCCCATTCTTGGCTTGAAAGACAGACTCTACATCCGGTTGAAGCGTGAGCAACTGGCACATGGCATCTCGCAACATACTTTGATCTTCTGCAACAAGTAGTTTCATCTTAGTTTCTCTCCTTATAAGGTAGTCGAACCTGAACTTCTGTCGGTTGTTTCCAACTAATTACCTTTACTTCTCCCGAAAATGGAAGAACACGATCTCGAACTGTATGGAGGTCATCCCCCTTTATAGAAGCAAAGCCACAGCCATCATCTCCCACTGTTAGAATGAGTTCTTTCTCTGTCCGTTCTAATTTTAAGTAGACTTTAGAAGCTTTGGCATGTTTGATGATATTAGTCACCAATTCAAGCAAAATCATGGAAGCCGTTGACTCCAATTCCTGAGTTAAGCTAGCTGTATCTAGTTGATTAGCTATTTCCACCTCAATTCCAGCAATTTCTAACATCTTTTTCACAGTCTCTAGTTCGGATGTCAAAGTTCTAGACTTAAGATTTTCCACAATGGTTCGCACTTCACGCATTGATTCTTTGCTAATTTGCTGTATTTCTCTTAATTCCTTTTCCACCTGTGGATAAGCCTGTATTTGAAATAACTGCAAGGCTAGATCAGTTTTAACACTAAGCATAGCAAAGGTATGCCCCAGACTATCATGCAAATCCTGACCGATACGACTGCGTTCATTTTCAGCAAGCAATAGATTTATCTGGGCATTTTGCTTAGCCTGCGCTTCTTTCAAATCCTCCACAATCCGAATCCGAACCAAGCCAAAAGTCATTAAATCGACAAAAGTAAGAATTACAAATAGATAGAATAGAGACTCAACTTCGATTCTCTGAAAAATCAACAGTTGGCCCACAACAAGGACTTGAGCAAAAAGAAAAGTCCAGACATGTAAAGACTTTAAACCACCTACGCTGAAATGATAACTTAAGAGATTGGATAGGAAAAAGAAAAACCAGATATAATTAACAGCAACAAAGGCAGTATTCCCAGCTACATAGGCTAGCATGAGACCCCAATATAGCCAAGATAGGCGCTGGCTCTTAGTTGTTAAAACACCCAAATACGCCACTACAAATAGAATATCAATCAATAAATGCCAGGCAGAAAGCCACCCAGTCACTACAGGTAGGATGGGGAAAATCATAAAAATTAAACTGGCCCAAAACATATAGTGTATGCTTTTCATTCTTTCAAGCATTAAGCATTCTCCTTATGACCTTGAAGGTAAATAGTCAAACCAAACAAAACTGCTGAAAAAACAAGTAGATAAACTGTGGCTGATAGATTGATGCTACCCTCGTTTAAGAAGGTCTTGAGCAACTCCATCAACTGATAAGTTGGTAGGCACTTCCCGATTGCTTGCATCCAGTCTGGAAATAAAGAGATGGGCATCCAGAGTCCACCTAAAACAGCCAAGCCTAGATAGAGAAGATTGCCCACGACAGACATCAGCTGACTAGAAGGCAAGAGTGTCAAGGTCAATCCAAGCGCTACAAAAGCTACACTTCCTACTATCAGCAAGAACGCAGCCCCAATCCAGCTTCCTAGAGACATATCCACACCTCTGACCAAGTGCCCAACTGAGAAAACAACCAGGATTGAGACCAAATAATCAACCATCATACTTGTTATCTTTGATAGATAATATTCTACCATATTTACAGGGGTATGGCGCAATGTTTTCTGCCAGTTGTTCATCTTGTCGGTATGTAAAACAACTGGGAATGAGAAGATAGCTGTTGATATCATGGAAAAGGCAGTCATAGAGATAAGGTAATCACGCATAAAATTCGCGGGTCCACCTGGTGTGTCCTGGTACATGCCAGAAAAGAATAGATAGAAGGCTGTCGGCATCCCTACTGATAATAAATAATAGACTGATTGCCGTTTGGTCAATAGAAATTCTATCTTATTTAATGCTATCCATTGTTTCATCTTAGTTATCTCCCTTCTGCGTTTCTTCAAAGATTGTATCCAGCAAACTACGATTATTAACTTCGATTTCTTGAATCCTACATCCTGCTTGCACTAACAGTTGCCAAAAAGCATCCGCTTCACGTGTAACTACTTGCAAAGCATCTTGTTTTTGTGACCAGTTTTCAACCAAGTTAGACTGCTCAATGACTTCCTTGTATGCTAGAGGAAGAATAAAGTGCTTTTCAATCTCCTCACTGCGCATGGCTAGAGGTGTTGTATCGCGAATCAACTCTCCCTTATTCAAGACCAAGATTCGGTCCGCTGTATGCTCTACCTCTTCGATATAATGGGACGAATAGAGAATGGTAACTCCCTTAGCTTTTAGCTCCTGAACAATTTCCCAAAAACGTTGGCGGGTTGAAGTATCCATGGCAGCAGTTGGCTCATCTAAAAAAACAAGCTTTGGTCGCCCAATTAAGGTCAAGACAAAAGAGAAAAGACGCTTTTGTCCACCTGATAATTTTTCTGCGAATTGCTCTTTTTGTTGCTTATCAAACTGTAATAGTTTATCGATTTCCTGGTTACTCAAGTGATTTGGATAAATTCTTTGAAAAAAAGCAATCAACTCTTTTACCTTTAGTTTCTGAACGATTACATTCTCTTGAGGGAGGTAGGATCTTGTATAGTCTAACTTAGAGCTCGTTACCGGCAAATCTTGGATAGATACTTGCCCACTGGTGACCAGTTTATCTCCAAGCAAACAGTCCAATAGCGTTGTCTTTCCAGCACCATTTGGCCCAATCAAGGCGATGCATTCACCTTCTGCCACCTCAAAGGAAATATCCTTCAAAATACCCTTGTCCTTGATGTTTTTATTTAGGCTTTCTACCTTAATCATGTTCATGATATTCTCCTTTCAGCCACTCCTTTCCCATCGGAAAGGCGATAAAAATCATAAATCCTAGTCCCCAGGCACCACGGATGAATTGGTGAAGGAAGGCTTGATCAAACCAACCTGTAAACATTTCTACCAACCATACCACTAGTGATAGTGCAATAAAGAGATAGAGAATCGCTTTTTTCATTTTTCAAACTCCTTTTTCACATCTGAGACTAATTTCAAACCTTCTCGGATAAGCCAGGACATCATTCCAAATCCTGCAAATAGCTCCCAAGGAAAATGATAGAAACCTTCATCCAATCCTGAGAACATGAGATAAGTCATGACTCCTGCTGCTACTAAACTCATTGCGACAATTACTTTATGTTTCATTTTTTCTTCCTCCATTTGATACATCTAGTATAATTCTTTGAAGGTAGAATCACTAGAAGCTTCTGTCATGAGGAAATATGACAAATGTCATAAAAAAAGAAAGTTGCAAAATCAACTTTCTTTTTAATCTATTAAATTTTTATTCCACACTAAATAGGTATGGGTAAACTGGTTGTTGTCCTTGGTGAATCTCGACTTCAACGTCTTCGAATTCTTCTGCGATTTCTTGGGCGATTTGGTTGGCAAGTTCTTCGCTTCCGTCTTCACCGACATAGAAGGTTACGATTTCACTATCTTCATCCAACATATGTTTCAATGTTTCTGTCAAGGTTTGGTGCATGTCAGGGTTTGACACGAGAATTTTCCCATCCACCATACCAAGATTATCGTTTTCATGGATTTCTAAGCCATCAATGGTTGTATCACGCACAGCTGTTGTGACGCTTCCGCTAACGACATCGCTAAGAGCAG
>NZ_CAUQJA010000044.1:0-3807 GCF_963518475.1 uncultured Streptococcus sp.
ATTGTACGGTCAGATGAGAAGAATCCTGCTTTAGAAATGTTAACGATGACTTTATCCAACCATGCGTCACGGTCTTCGTAGTCAGCCAACATTTGCTCTTTGACTTTGATGTAATCTTCTAAGTCAAGAAGAGTCATGAACCAGTCTTTGTTGATCAACTCATTGTAAAGACGTTCCAAGCGCTCTTTGTTTCCAGCTGCAAGAACTGCATCGCTAACGATGAAGTCAACCAATGGTTTGATAGCTTTACGAGCGTAGAATTCGCTTGATTTGTAAGCTGCTTTTGCGTAAAGGTCGATAACAGTTTCTGAATCTTCACCAAAGATGTAGATGTTTTCGTCGCCAACCAACTCAGCGATTTCCACGTTAGCACCGTCCATAGTACCAAGTGTCAAAGCTCCGTTCAACATGAATTTCATGTTACCAGTACCTGAAGCTTCTTTAGAAGCAAGTGAGATTTGTTCTGAGATATCACATGCTGGGATAAGGAAGCTTGCTGCAGTAACGTTGTAGTTTTCAACCATAACTACTTGCAAGTGTGGAGCTACTGCTGGATCGTTAGCAATAACTTCTGACATGCAAAGGATCAAGTGGATGATGTCTTGAGCGATTGTGTAGGCTGGAGCTGCTTTACCACCAAAGAAGATTGTGATTGGGCGAGCAGGGATGTTACCAGCTTTGATGTCAAGGTATTTGTGGATCACGTACAAAGCGTTCATTTGTTGGCGTTTGTACTCGTGAAGACGTTTGATTTGAATGTCAAAGATAGAGTTTG
The DNA here is from genome assembly GCF_963518475.1 of uncultured Streptococcus sp. GTDB lineage: Bacteria > Bacillota > Bacilli > Lactobacillales > Streptococcaceae > Streptococcus. The sequence goes on from NZ_CAUQJA010000044.1 coordinate 776, forward strand.
GATTGATTTCCACACCTTGGTGTTCTTTCAAGTGACGAGCCAATTTACGTTTGTTGTGAGCCTTGATGCTTTCCAATTTTTCTTTGACAGCTGCTTTGTCTTCATAAGACAAGAGTTTTTCAAGCTCATCTGCTTCATGGTGCCAACCTTCTCCAAGAATCTCATCCAAGTAGTGAGACAAGCTTGGGTTAGCATGCATGAGCCAACGACGGAAAGTGATACCGTTTGTTTTGTTGTTGAATTTTTCTGGGTAAAGGTCGTAGAAAGCTTTCAACTCAGAATTTTTCAAGATTTCAGTGTGAAGTGCTGCTACTCCGTTAACGCTGTATCCGTAGTGGATATCCATGTGAGCCATGTGAACACGTCCACTCTCGTCAATAATTTGAACAGCTGGATCTTTCACTTCTGCTTTCACACGACGGTCCAATTCTTCGATGATTGGTACCAAGTGAGGAACCACTTCTTGCAAAAATTCAAGAGGCCATTTTTCAAGGGCTTCAGCAAGGATTGTGTGGTTAGTGTAGGCAGTCATGCTACGAACGATTGAGATTGCTTCGTCAAGTTCGATACCACGAGCAGTCAAAAGACGGATCAACTCAGGAATAACCATTGATGGGTGAGTATCGTTGATTTGTACAACTGCGTAGTCAGCAAGGTCATGCAAGTTGCTTCCTTTTTCGATTGCTTCGTCGATGATCAATTGCGCACCGTTTGAAACCATGAAGTATTGTTGGAAGATACGGAGCAATTCACCTTGACGGTCACTATCATCTGGGTAAAGGAAAAGAGTCAAGTTGCGAGCGATGTCCGTCTTGTCAAAGTTGATACCATCTTCGATGATAGAAGAATCAACTGAATCCAAGTCAAACAAACGCAAGCGGTTCTTAGTTTCTGTCTTGTAACCAGGTACATCGATATCGTAAAGAGTTGATGTCAATGTGAAGTGAGCGAATGGCACTTGGTAGCTACGGCTTGAGCGAACCAACCAGTTTTGCTCTGTCAACCATGCATTTGGAATTGTTTCTTGTTGGTTATTTTTAAGAACTTGTTGGAAAAGACCGTAGTGGTAGTTAAGACCAACACCGTCACCGTTCAAACCAAGAGTAGCAATTGAGTCGATAAAGCATGCAGCCAAACGTCCCAAACCACCATTACCAAGAGATGGTTCCAATTCAACTTCTTCAACTTCGATCAAGTCTTTACCTGCAGCTGCAAGTTCTTTTTTGACATCGTCGTAAAGACCAAGGTTGATCAAGTTGTTTGACAAAAGTTTACCAATCAAGAACTCAGCTGAGATGTAGTAAACTTTTTTCTTACCAGTGTTAACTGGTTTTTGACTACTTGCAAGCTTGCTGTAGTTAAGAAGAGCCAGGTAAAGCTCTTCATTGCTACATTCTGCAATGGTTTTATTGTAACGATTTTGTACAAATTCTTGTAGTGATAACATGTTTAAGGTGTCTCCTGATATTGTATTATTTCTTTAAATCTACCAAATTTTCATTGATTCGGCGATAGATTGTTGTCAAGTCAAGCAAGCCTTCCTCGACAGCTGGTGTCAATTGATCTTCAGTCATACGCCAAGACCAGTTTCCACCAAGGGTAGATGGGAAGTTCATACGAGCTGCCTCATCCAATTCTAGCAAATCTTGCATAGTTGCAATTGCCATGAAGCTAACTGATGAAAAGACTGTACGAAGCATAGCATGTGGCACTGTTTCGTATTCTTTACGGTTAGTGTAGCGAGCCATGTATTCACGCGTCGCATCATCGATCTCGTTACGGTACCAACCAAGGACCGTATTGTTATCGTGTGTTCCTGTGTACATAACAGAGTTAGCAGGTGCCAAGTGTGGGCTATCGATGCTTTCGTCTTCTGGGTTGAAGGCAAATTGAAGAATCTTCATTCCTGGGAAGCCAGTACGTTCACGCAATTCGATAACTTCGTCTGTCATGAAACCAAGGTCTTCTGCGATGATGTTTAGCTCACCAAGTTCTTCCTTAACGGCTGCAAAAAGCTTGTAGCCAGGACCTTTGACCCATTCACCAGGTGCTGCTGTATCTGAACCAGCAGGGATTTCCCAGTAAGATTCGAAGCCACGGAAGTGGTCAATACGAACGATGTCGTAAATTTTGAAGCTTTCACGCAAGCGTTCAATCCACCATTTGTAACCGTCTTTGTCCATTGCTTCCCAGTCATAGATTGGGTTACCCCAAAGCTGACCAGTTGCAGAAAATTCATCTGGTGGGCATCCTGCGATGCAAGTCGCCTTACCGTTGACATCTGTCTTGAAGAGATGTGGATTTGCCCACATATCGCTTGAATCTTCCGCTACGTAGATTGGCATGTCTCCAACGATTTCGATGTGGTTGTCGTTAGCGTAAGCTTTCAATTTCAACCATTGTTGGAAGAAGAAGTATTGAGTCACACGGTGGTAAACCAACTTGTCTGCCAATTGCTCACGGTAGCTTTCAAGTGCTGTAGCTTTACGAGCACGAGCATCTGCATCTGGCCATTCAGTCCAAGCAAGATTGTCAAAATGCTCTTTGATAGCCATATACTCTGCAAAGAGTTCAAGCCATGATTGGTTGTCTTGAGCAAATTTCTCAAAATCTTTAACATCTCCTACTTCCAAGAAACGTTTTACCGCTTTTTCTAAAAGAGGACGACGTGCATAGTAGATTTTCGCATAATCAACTTCAGAAGCATCACTACCAAAGTCAACCCCTTCAAGGTCACTTGCTTGCAACAAGCCTTGTTCCACCAAGATATCTAAATCGATAAAATGAGTGTTCCCTGCGAAGGCAGAGAAAGATTGGTAAGGAGAGTCTCCGTAACTAGTTGTTCCTAGTGGAAGGATTTGCCAGTAACGTTGTTTTGTGCGAACCAAGAAATCAACGAAGTCGTAAGCACTTTTACCAAATGATCCGATTCCGTATGCTCCTGGAAGAGAAGAAATGTGCATCAACACACCACTTTGACGTTTTTTCATAATAAGCACCTCATGTGTTTATAGTTAGATATTACATTTTTA
>NZ_CAUQJA010000045.1:0-3793 GCF_963518475.1 uncultured Streptococcus sp.
GAAACGACCAAGGCAATGATCACTACATCTCCAGCCCGCATCATAAGTCGCTCTCCAGCTGCTGGTAAAGCCAAGGTCAACAGTTCCTTATCTAAACCAAAAGTCGGTTTCGTATAAGGCAGTTTTAATTGTGACCACAAAATCACAAGACCAACCAAACGAGACAGAATAGTCCCCCAAGCAACACCAGCTATCCCCATATCAAGTACAAAAATAGCTAGACTGGAAAAGAGAATATTCAAGGCATTTGACAAGAGACTAACATAAAGAGGCAGACGTGGATTATGCGTTGCACGAATCAAGGCTCCCAAACTCGTCATCAAGCCCAAAAGAACAATCGATCCGCCTACCAAGGATAGATACAGTCCACCACTCTCAGCCACAGCCTGCTCAGTTCCCAAAAGTCCTATCATCTCTTGCCCAGCAAAGATAGATAAAACTCCTAAAAGGAAACTTAATAGTAAAGTAATTTTCAAGGCTTCAGTCACATGATAGGCTAGCTTTGACTGATCCTTCTGCCCCAAACTTTTTGAAATAACACTAGAAATAGCTGCCCCTAGAGCAATGAAAATCGCTTGATAAATCGTGATAATATTACCAGCTACTGAAACACCTGAAATAGCTATCAACCCTAAATGCGCAACCAAATAACTGTCCACCATTCCCATGAGCATCTGCAAAAAGTTTTCACCCATAGCTGGTGAGGCAATATTAAGAATGTCTTTATTTTTCTTAAACAATCTCTCCTCCTGATGAAAAGAAACTCAGTTGGTTTCCCAACCGAGTTTACTCCCTCTGTCTTAGAGTCCTAGATAAGCCTCAACCGCTGCTTGCATATCAGCAGCTGCCACGGTTGTATTGTGACGAACTGGAGCTGTTTCAAGCCCATCAACTGCTGGTGGTACTGCAACACCTGAGATTTCATGTAATTGAGCCAAGGCTTCAAAATCTGTCAGACCTGATTTCCCTGTTACAGCTTCAACTGCAACCACTGGGAACTTGTATGGACTAGCTGTTGAAGCAATCACTGTCTTAGTCGCATCGCCGGTAGCCGCTTGGTATTTTCTATAAACAGCTGAGGCAACCGCCGTATGTGGATCCTCGATATAGGCATCTGTATCATAAACACGTTTAATTTCTGCCGCAGTTTCTTCCTCAGTCGCATATTCAGCTGCAAAGAGTTCCAGAATCTCAGCATCAAAGTCTGTCAATTCATATTGTCCTTGTGCACTCAAGGCATTCATGAGTTCAGCTGTCTTAACCGCATCGTTCCCCAAAAGATGGAAAATCAAACGCTCCAAGTTTGAAGATACTAAGATATCCATAGATGGACTAGTCGTTACCTTAAACTCACGTTTCTTGTCGTAAACACGTGTCTTAAAGAAGTCTGTCAAAACATTGTTGTCATTTGAAGCACAGATTAATTTGCCAACTGGAAGACCAATTTGCTTAGCATAAAAGGCAGCCAAGATATTTCCAAAGTTTCCAGTTGGTACTGTGAAGTTGACCTTATCACCAGCCACAATCTCACCAGTCTTAACCAACTGAGCGTAGGCATAAACATAATAAACAATCTGTGGTACCAGACGACCAATATTCATAGAGTTAGCTGATGAAAATTGCAACTTATTGGCCGATAATTTTTCACGAAGGACCACATCATTGAACATATGCTTAACGTTGGTTTGAGCATCGTCAAAGTTACCATCAATGGCGATAACATGAGTGTTATCACCAGTCTGAGTGGTCATTTGCAACTCTTGCACCTTGCTGACACCATCCTTTGGATAAAAGACGATAATCTCAGTACCAGGAACATCCGCAAACCCTGCCATAGCAGCCTTCCCAGTATCACCAGATGTCGCTGTTAAGATGACAATCTTATTCTCCAAACCATGCTTCTTAGCAGCTGTTGTCATAAAGTATGGCAAAATAGATAAGGCCATATCCTTAAAAGCAATTGTTGAACCATGGAAAAGCTCCAGGTTGTATTGCCCGTCTAATTTCACTAATGGTGCGATAGCTGGAGTATCAAACTTGCTATCGTAGGCATTGTTGATACAGTAGTCCAACTCTTCAGCTGTAAAGTCATCTAAAAATGCTGACAAAACAATCTTAGCAACTTCCTGATAAGAAGCATCTTTCAATTTGTCAAAGTCCAAATCTACCTTTGGATAAGTAACCGGTGTAAATAAACCACCGTCCGTCGCCAAACCTTGCAAAATTGCTTGGCTAGCAGTTACTGTATTGTTGGCGTCACGCGTTGATTGATAAACTAATGTCATTACTCTCTATCCTTTATCTATAGTCTCATCCATTATATCATGATTTTTCAGAAAATTCTCCTTTTATAAGAGAAATTATAGGCTCAATTCTTCTTTCAAAGCCTGTAAGTAGGTCATTTCTTGCTTATTTCTCATCTTCAGTCCTTCCTCGGCTAGCAGGAGTAAGTCTTTGGAAATTTCAATAATCGCAGTTTCTTCCTCATCTGTAAGCCTCTTCTTAGAAAATTGTCGTCTTAAAAACTTATAATTTCGCCCAAATTCTTTAAAGAAAGGCGCTGTTTCTAAGTAAGCTTCTAACATATCTAAATTAACCAACAATCCTAAGTGAAAAGCTGCTGAAGCGAAGGTTCTATCTAGAGGTTGAGTACACACACTACGAAACTCAACTGTTCCGCGAGTCGTTAAGTCTTGATACTGATAACTACGATGAGTTTCAAAATCTTTCTCTTGAGGATAAATAATAATCTCATCCCCATTAAGTGCATATGCTTGGATTTCAGGTGTAGCCAAATAGTCCCTCGCCTGAATCGGATAAAAATAATAGGTTTGCCCATCTCGTTCCGCAGTAAAAATTGCAGAATGATCTAGATAATCAAAAAAATCATCCTCATCTTTAAAGAGTCTAGCATTGACCCCGACGTTTTCTGGATAGATACCATGCATCGATTCTTCCCAGAAAATATCCCTTGAAATTTTCGTATCCCAATCCTCACCTGAAAACTCAGAATTGGCAAATAAATAAGCCTTAACTGCTTCAATTTGGGTAAAAGCATTAATCACCCGTAAGTAGTTAGACTTTGAAACATCCAACTGTACCTGACTCCCACAGATAAAAGCACCATATTCAGGGAAATGATGCAAGTCTGATTTAGTCACATTTCTACTCAAATTCAAATAGTCCATCAGCATGCGATACCGTGGGAAAGCCACTGGACAATTCTCATTTTTATCCCAGTTGGGATGAATACCACAGCCGACAATAGCATGATTTGATTCAGCTAACTTCTTCTGGATTACTTCCATATAAATACTAAAACGTTCTTCAACCTCTTGTATCGTTTCAGCCTTACCAAATGCAAACTCAATCGTAGTATAGGAAACTTCAAATAAAATAGTATCCTGACTTACTGGGTCCACTAACTGAATAGGAGTCCCAAAATCATCTACCTTTTCGACAGTAAAATCCAAAGCAGAAACTAAATATCTGAATAAGTGTTTGATAACTTCAACATCTGTAGCATCCCCTTCCAAGTTTACAACAGGATATTCCAGCTCAATCCCGACAAACAATTCAGGATTTTCTTTAACATTTTTCAAATACCGATGTTTTAATAAATCGATAGAACGAGACATACTTCCCTACACTTTCATAATCTAAATAAAATTTGAATAACTATTATTATAGCAAAAGTAATATAAAAAGGAACGAAGATTTACCACGTTCCTTAACTCTATACTATACCGGCGGCCGGGGTCGAACCGGCACGTCCTTGCGGACACTGGATTTT
>NZ_CAUQJA010000046.1:0-3752 GCF_963518475.1 uncultured Streptococcus sp.
GCGACATCAGTTAGTTTTGCGACCATAATCTAATTCATAGTAAGTTCCAGTTGGGTTTCCAGACTTGATCAGGATACCATTTTGGTCCGCATGTGGGAAGACACGACCAGAAAATACTTTTTCTCCTTTATTGATGAAAATTTCAAAGACAGAGTTATCAATGAAAATTGTAGCAGTAGTAGCCTGGTTATCGATTGGGCAAGAACGAGTTGTCCCAAATTCTTGAGCGTACTGTTCACCAGCCTGGCTACGATCCACTGTCACTTGACCATTTACAAGGTCAAAGTTGATTGCAAGTCCCTTGCCTTCTTTATCAGCAAGTAAGACAATCTCGCTCTGGCTATTAGCTTCCAAATTAAGTTCAAGTTCGTAAGTGTTCTTGGTTTGAGCACGGTTTGAGAAGGCTTCTTCAGAAGCACGAAGGTCCTTGATCGCTGCAACTGGGTATTGGTAGAGTTTGCCATCTTTGATAGTTAGTTCTTTGACCAAAGAGAAGGTTCCTTGGTGGTCAAAACGGTCAGATGGGTAAGAAACATCTGGCAAACCAAGCCAGCTAACTGCTAGAGCACGTCCGTCAGGAGAGTTGAAGGCTTGGGTTGCATAGGCTTCAAAACCATAATCCATGTTTTGGAGTTGAGACACATCTACCATTTTGGCATTTTCAGGGTCAAAGGAATCCCCAATCTTATACATATTTGGATAGATATTGTCGTAGTCTAGAACATTTTTATCCAATCCTTGTGGGCAGTAGAGAAGGACAGGTTGCTCTCCTACAAAGACCATATTTGGGCATTCCATCATGTAGGCAGTGCGGTCGTTAGCAAAGTCAAGGTCGCCAACAGCTTGCCAGTTTGTGTAGTCATTGTCAATAGCTTTGTAGAGACGGACGAAGCCTTTTTTCTCCAAGTCCTGTCCACCGACGATGGCATAATATTGCCCCTTGAAGTTAAAAATTTGCGGATCGCGGAAGTGGTCTGTAGAGTCTGCTGGCTGGTCGATCAAGATCTTGTCAATCTTCGTAATCTTGCCATCCTTATCCATCAAAGCTCCAATCTGGTAAGGGTGACGGATCCAGTTTTCATCACGAACATTTCCTGTATAAAATAGGAACAAGTTATCGCCAAATTGCATAGCAGAACCAGAGTAGGCACCGTGGCTATCTAATGGAGTATCTGGTAAAACTTTGATTCCAGTTTCTTTAAAGTGAATCAAATCATCACTTTCTAGCTGTGCCCAAGATTTCAAACCGTGGGCTGCACCAAAAGGAAAATTCTGGTAAAAGAGGATCCACTTGCCATCAAAGTAAGAAAAGCCATTTGGGTCGTTGAGAAGTCCTGTTTTTGGCTCAACATGGTAATGAGTATGCCATGGAGATTGTGCCATATTTTTCTTTATATTTTGAATTTCTTCTTGCGTCCAATCTTCATAGGGTCTATAACGACGCTCAGTTGTCCATTCCATTTATTTTATTCCTCCAAAAATCTTATTACTTTTAATAGTAACCGTTTTCGGTTAAAAAAGCAAGTCTTTTATGTTAAAAAAGAGGAAAAACTGTCAAACGTTAGTCATAAAATAAATGCAGGAAACCAATCAAATTTTCACGGAAATATGAAAGATAATGAAATAAAAACCTTTTAAACTAAGATTTCAAACTTATTTTTTCAAGTAACGCCTGATAAAACAGTCAAAAACAATCAATCTAAAGCGTGCCCACTAAGTGGATAGAACATTTTTTCTGCAAAACGCTTGACATATTTCTAAAACATGATAAAATAATAGTCGTAAGGGCGAATAAAATCGCTTTCAAATAAGAACAAAATTTTATATAAGGAGATTTTTGCTATGGATTATAGTAAAGTTGCTGCCGAGGTCATTGAGGCTGTCGGTAAGGATAATCTTGTAGCTGCAGCCCACTGTGCAACTCGTCTTCGTTTGGTATTGAAAGACGAATCAAAAGTGAATCAAGCAGCTCTAGATAATAATGCGGATGTCAAGGGAACTTTTAGCACTAACGGACAATATCAAATTATCATTGGTCCTGGAGATGTTAACTTTGTGTATGCGGAAATCATCAAGAAAACTGGTTTGAAAGAAGTTTCGACAGATGATTTGAAAGAGATTGCTAATAAAGACAAAAAGTTCAATCCATTGATGGACTTAATTAAACTTTTGTCAGACATCTTTGTTCCTATTATCCCTGCCTTAGTTGCAGGTGGTCTCTTGATGGCTTTACGTAACTTCTTGACATCACCAGACTTGTTTGGACCTCAATCAATTGAAGATATGTATCCTGCAATCAAAGGCTTCTCAGCTATGATTCAATTGATGTCTGCTGCTCCATTTATGTTCCTCCCTGTTTTGGTTGGTATTTCAGCAGCCAAGCGCTTTGGAGCAAACCAATTCCTTGGTGCGGCAATCGGTATGATTATGACCACTCCAGATTTAGGTGGTAAAGAAGCCTTCTGGGACATCTTAGGTTTCCATGTTACACAAACAAACTATGCTTATCAAGTTATTCCAGTCCTTGTTGCAGTCTGGTTGTTAGCAAATTTGGAAAAATTCTTCCACAAGAAATTGCCATCTGCAGTTGACTTCACTTTCACACCGCTTTTATCAGTGATGATTACAGGATTCCTTACCTTTACAGTTATCGGTCCTGTTATGTTGGTTGTGTCTGATGCGATTACAAATGCGATTGTATGGTTGTACAACACAACAGGTGCCTTTGGTATGGGGCTATTTGGTGGAACATATTCGCTAATCGTTATGACAGGTCTTCACCAATCATTCCCAGCAATCGAAACACAATTGTTGTCTGCTTACAATAATAACGGTACTGGATTTGGAGACTACATCTTTGTTGTTGCTTCAATGGCAAACGTAGCACAAGGTGCGGCTACTCTTGCAATCTACTTCTTGACAAAAAATGCTAAAACAAAAGGATTGTCAAGTTCGGCTGCTGTTTCTGCCTTCCTTGGTATTACAGAACCTGCTCTCTTTGGGGTAAACTTGAAATACAAATTCCCATTCTTCTGCGCCCTTGCTGGTTCAGCAATTGGTGCCTTCGTAGCAGGTTTAACTCACGTTATTGCAGTTTCATTGGGAGCGGCTGGATTTATTGGATTCCTTTCTATTAAGGCTGGTTCAATCCCTATGTATATAGTTGCGGAAATCATGTCCTTTGTTGCCGCCTTTGCTTTCACTTATTTCTACGGGAAAACAAAAGCAGCTAGTGTCTTTGCTGATGAAGCAGCCACAGCAACTGCAGAAACAGTTACTGAACCTACAGTAGAAGCACCAGTAGTGGAAGAGACTGATACTCTTCAAAATGAAACACTTGTAACTCCTATCGTTGGTGATGTCGTAGCTCTTGCTGATGTCAATGACCCAGTTTTCTCAAGTGGAGCTATGGGACAAGGTATCGCTGTGAAACCAAGTCAAGGTGTGGTATATGCACCAGCTGATGCTGAAGTTTCAATTGCCTTTCCAACAGGACACGCTTTTGGTTTGAAAACAACTGATGGTGCTGAAGTCTTGATCCACGTTGGTATTGACACTGTAACAATGAACGGTGAAGGTTTTGAAGCAAAAGTTGCTCAAGGTGATAAGGTTAAAGCGGGCGATGTTCTTGGAACATTTGACTCAAACAAAATCGCTGCAGCTGGTCTTGATGATACAACAATGGTTATCGTTACAAATACAGCTGACTACGCTTCAGTAGCTCCAGTCGCAACAGGTTCAGTTGCGAAGGG
>NZ_CAUQJA010000047.1:0-3593 GCF_963518475.1 uncultured Streptococcus sp.
GGCGGTGTCTTAACCCCTTGACCAACGGACCAGAGCTGTTATTTTCAACTCTTACTATTATACAGACTTTTTCAGACTTGTCAACTACTTTTTTTATCTTTTTTCAAGTTAAGTAAAAAGAGCCAGAATTATACTGACTCTTTTATTACTTATCAAACTTAGAAGCACGTTCTTCTCCCCACCAATAGGGGATTAGTTCTGCGACTTTAACTGTTTTTCCTATATTATAATCCATCATGAATTCTGCATCTTTATTTTCAGCATTCAACTCCAAAAGAAATTCTCTACAAGCACCGCAAGGCATGGCTGAACTTCCACCATAAGGTGGTTTATCTCGAAAGGCTAATACTTTCTTAACCTTAGTTTGTCCTGAAAATTGGTACATATTGAAGAGGGCTGCCCGTTCTGCGCAGAGATGGAAAACACCACAGGTTCCCTCCATACAGAATCCTGTAAATATTTGTCCATCTTCTGCTTCTACTGCAGCAACGACATGATTAGCATAAACAAAATCAGATACTTCATGTGGATTATACAATTTCTGTGCTTCTTCGTACATCTTTACCCAGATGTCCATTATTGTACCCTTCTTACTTAGAGATTTCCTTTAACATATTTTCGATATGCTGGATTGATTTTTCACGTCCAAGCAAGAAAATTGTATCTGGTAATTCTGGTCCATGCATTTCACCTGAAACTGCAATACGAATAGGCATGAAGAGATTTTTCCCTTTGATACCTGTTTCTTTTTGAACAGCTTTGATTTGTGGGAAGATATTTTCTGTCACAAATTCATCATCTGTCATCGCTTCAAGTTTTGCTTTGAAGGCTTCAAGAACTGTTGGGACTGTTTCACCCGCCATGACTTCGCGCTCTGCTTCTGTCAATTCTGGGAAATCTGAGAAGAAGAGATCTGTCAATGGGATAATCTCATCTACTGATTTCATTTGTGGTTTATAGAGCTCAACTAATTTTTCAGCCTTGTCAGTTAAACGGCCTGCTTCCTCTAAGAATGGTTTTGCCATTTCAAAGATAGTTTCTAGGTCTGCATTCTTGATATAATCATTGCTCATCCAGTCGAGTTTTTTCTGGTCAAAGGCTGCTGGAGACTTGCTGAGGCGGTTTTCATCGAAAAGTTTAATGAGTTCTTCACGAGAGAAGATTTCATTTTCGCCACCTGGGTTCCAACCAAGAAGAGCAATAAAGTTAAAGACTGCTTCTGGTAAATAACCTTTTTTACGGTAGTCTTCGATAAACTGAAGGGTGTTGGTGTCACGTTTAGACAATTTTTTCCCAGTTTCAGAGTTGATAATCAAAGTCATGTGACCAAACTCTGGAGCTTCCCAACCAAGGGCTTCATAAACCATGAGCTGTTTTGGTGTATTAGCAATGTGGTCATCTCCACGGATTACATGAGAGATTTGCATATCGTGGTCATCGATAACAACGGCAAAGTTGTAAGTTGGGTAACCGTCTTTCTTTTGAATAACCCAGTCACCACCGATATTGCCACCTTCAAATTCGATATCACCTTTGACCATATCACGCCACTTGTAGATACCTGACTCATTGACAGCCAAACGAACAGTTGGGATGATCCCTGCTGCTTCACGTTCTGCGATGTAAGCTGCTTTTTCTTCTTCACTCATACCAAGGTATTCGTTGATATAGCGTGGTGTTTCACCAGCTGCTTCTTGGCGTTCGCGCTCTGCTGCCAATTCTTCTTCTGTAACGTAAGATTTGTAGGCTTTTCCTTCAGCTAATAGTTGGTCAATGTATTTTTGATACAAGTCCAAACGTTCAGACTGGCGATAGTTTTCATGTGTTTCTGGACTTTCATCCCAATCCATGCCTAACCAGCGAAGGTTTTCAAGTTGTGATCGTTCACCGTCCTCGACATGACGTTTACGATCAGTATCTTCGATACGGATAATAAAAGTCCCACCGTGATGACGGGCATAAAGGTAGTTGAACAATGCTGTACGGGCATTTCCGATGTGTAGTAGTCCTGTTGGACTTGGTGCGTAACGTACGCGGATATCTTTTGACATAGTTTCTCCTATAAAGTCTCTAGGCGTCTGCCTTTTTGCTCTCTATATTATATCACAAGTCTTGGCTGAGTCCAATTTCTATGGATAAAGAGAGTAAAAAGAGTGGACAAACCACTCTTTTCTTCTATTATAGACGTGCGTTAAGTTCTTTGCTCAATTCTTCAAATCCTGGTTTCCCAAGAAGGGCAAACATGTTACGTTTGTAAGCTTCAACACCTGGTTGGTCAAATGGGTTGATAGCATTCAAGTAACCTGAAAGGGCGATAGCCAATTCGAAGAAGTAGATAGTGTAACCAAGAGTGAAAGCGTCTTGCTCTGGAAGAGTCACATACATGTTTGGTACATCACCATCTGTGTGGGCAAGAAGAACACCGTCAGTCGCTTTTTTATTTACAAAGTCAACGTCTTTTCCTTGAAGGTAACCAAGTCCATCAAGGTCTTCTTCCAAGGTAGGGATAATCACGTTCTTACGAGGTTTGTCAACACGAACAACTGTTTCAAACATGATACGAGTTCCTTCTTGGATAAATTGACCAAGTGAGTGCAAGTCAGTTGAGAAGTTGGCTGAAGTTGGGTAGATACCTTTTTGGTCTTTTCCTTCTGATTCACCAGCCAATTGTTTCCACCATTCTGAGAAGTATTGAAGTGATGGCTCATAGTTTACCAAGATTTCAGTTGCATAGCCTTTACGGTAAAGGATGTTACGAACTGCTGCGTATTGGTAAGCTTCGTTTTCAGAGATTTTGTCTGAAGTGTAGTCTTTGCGAGCTGCATTCGCACCTTCCATAAGGGCTTTGATGTCAGCTCCTGATGCTGCGATTGGAAGCAAACCAACGGCTGTCAATACTGAGAAGCGTCCACCGATATCATCTGGAACAACAAATGTTTCCCAACCGTTAGCGTCTGCTTCAACCTTAACAGCACCTTTTTGGCGGTCAGTTGTTGCATAGATACGTTTGTTTGCTTCTTCTTGACCGTATTTCTTAACCAAGAGTTCTTTGAAAACACGGAAAGCAATCGCTGGTTCAGTTGTTGTACCTGATTTAGAAATCACGTTTACTGAGAAATCTTTGTCTGCAACATACTCTACCAAGTCAGCAAGGTAAGTAGATGAGATTGAGTTTCCTGCGTAAAGGATTTGTGGAGCTTTGCGTTCTTCTTTTGTTTGCAAGTTTGCAAAGTGGTGGTTCAAGAAGTCGATTGCTGCTTTGGCACCAAGGTAAGATCCACCGATACCAATCACAACCAAAACATCGCTGTCTGATTTGATTTGCTCAGCAGCTTTCAAGATGCGGTCGAATTCTTCACGGTCGTAGTTTTCAGGAAGGTCCAACCATCCCAAGAAGTCGCTACCAGCACCAGTTCCTTTACGAATCAATTCGTCTGCTGCTGTTACTTGTGATTGCATGTATTCCACTTCATGTGGGGCAACAAATTTGTCTAAAACTTTTGAATAATCAAATTTAATATGTGACATGTTATTCCTCCAATATTTCTTCTTTTCTATCATAACGCTTACCTTCGTTTTTTTCAAGTTTTTTT
>NZ_CAUQJA010000048.1:0-3298 GCF_963518475.1 uncultured Streptococcus sp.
AGTGCAATAATTGTAAATCACACAAGTACTGCAGTTTTTACTATCATTCAAAATAAAAAGAAAGCTGCAGTTCTTTTAATCCTGTTTCAACGATTCATTCTGAAATCGAATAGGAGACATTTCCCAAGTCTACAATTCACTTCATCTCAAATTAATTTTTGTAATTCACCCTTAGTTTATAGATTTTATACTCAACAAAAGTATAAAGCATACAAAACTTCACTTTGAACCAGTATTTATACTATATTCCGTATTAAAAATTCTATTATTGATTTTGTAAAAAACAGTCTTCAAATATCCTGAAATATAGCAAAAAGAGATTGGGTAAAAACTCATTGTCTCTTCTCACTCAAGGACTAAGTTCACTTGAGCAAACTGAATCCGCACTGTCGTTCCTGTACCGACCTCAGACTCGATACGAATCTGGTGCCCCAGTTCTTCAGAAATTTTCTTAGATAGGTAAAGTCCAAGTCCAGATGACTGCTGAGTTAGGCGTCCATTGTAGCCTGAAAATCCACGTTCAAAGACTCGGAGGACATCACTGTTTTTTATCCCGATTCCCGTATCCTTGATACAGAGTTCCTGGCCTTCCATATAAATCTCCAGACCACCTTCCTTGGTGTACTTGAGACTATTTGAGATAATTTGTTCAATGACCACTAGTAGCCACTTCTTATCCGTCACGATTTCTTTATCAAGGTCATGTAGATTGACATTTAAGCCTTTTTGAATAAAGAAAAGAGCATATTTACGAATTATTTCCTTGACCAAGTCCTCAATTTGAACCTGCTTTAAGACCAAATCATCATGGAAACTTTCTAAACGTAGGTACTGTAAAACTAGATTGGTATAGGAATCAATCTTGAAAATTTCCTGTTCTAACTGCTGCTTCAGTTGGCGGTCAGCTACTTCTGCAACTAAGAGTTGACTGGCTGCAATGGGGGTCTTTATCTGATGGACCCACAAGGTATAGTAATCCAGCAAATCCGTCAGTTTTCTTTCTGAATCTGACCTCTGCTGATAGAGTTCCATCTCACGCGCTTCTAATTTTTCAGCCAAGGCTATTTCCAATGGAGATTTGGCTTCCCTATCCCCATAGAGAAGTTCCTGGCGATAGACCTGCATTTCAACCAATATGTCCCAAGCGAAAAATAAGATGGTTACAAAGCAACACAAGAGAAAAAAATAGAGAAAGTAAATTCCTAAACTGGCAAATAAAAACTGAAAGAGTAAGACCAGAAACGTCAAAGAAATCAGATAGACAAACAGACGACTACGGGAACGCAGATAGGCTAAAAAAAATTGTTTCCAATCAAGCATGCTTCAGTCCGTACCCTATCCCTTTCTTGGTCTCGATAAATCCTACCAAACCCTGCTCTTCCAACTTTTTACGCAATCGAGCCACATTGACAGAGAGAGTATTATCATCAATGAAAAAGTCGCTATTCCAAAGTTCTCGCATGAGGTCATCACGCGCTACGATATTGCCTGCATGCTCAAATAAAACGCGTAAAATCTGAAACTCATTCTTGGTCAAATTCAAGACTTGCCCTTGATAATGTAAATCCATTGATTTGGTATTGAGGATAACACCAGCATATTCCAGTAAACTCTCGTCACGCCCAAACTCATAGGAACGACGCAACAAGCCCTGAACCTTGGCTAAAAGAACCTGCTGGTCAAAAGGCTTGGTCACAAAGTCATCCGCCCCCATATTGATTGCCATGACAATATCCATAGCCTGGTCTCTCGAAGACAGAAACATGATGGGGACCTTGGAAATCTTGCGAATTTCCTGACACCAGTGATATCCATTAAACAAGGGCAGCCCAATATCCATGAGGACCAGATGAGGATCCGACTGAACAAATAGACTCAAAACTTCCATAAAGTCTTCTACCAGGACCACTTCAAATCCCCATTCAGAGAGCATTTTCCCGACCTGTTGACGAATAACCTGATCATCTTCTACTAATAAAATCTTGTGCATCTGATTCTCCTTTGCTATTATTATAACAGATTTTTCCATGCTAGAAGGTCTGAAACTGAATTTGAAAGAGCTTGTTTTTAGCCAACAAAGTGAGACAATCCTACTAGCTAATTTGAGGGAAATTTGATAAGATAAATAAAAAGAAAGGAGCATTTATGGCCAATATTTTTGATTATCTGAAAGATGTCGCACACGATTCCTTTTACGACCTTCCTTTGAATGAGTTAGACATTCTAGCCTTAACAGAAATCACCTACCTCTCCTTTGATAATCTGGTCTCCACAGCTCCTCAGCGACTTTTAGACCTAGCTCCTCAGGTTCCAAGGGAGCCTAACATGTTGACCAGCAAAAATCGACTCCAGCTATTAGATGAACTAGCTCAACACAAACGCTTCAAAAATTGCAAACTCTCCCATTTTATCAATGACATTGATTCTGAACTGCAAAAACAATTTGCGGCTATGACCTACCACCTCACTCTCGACACCTATCTGATTGTCTTTCGTGGGACAGATGACAGTATCATTGGCTGGAAGGAAGATTTCCACCTGACCTATATGAAGGAAATTCCTGCTCAAAAGCACGCCCTCCGCTATTTAAAGAACTTTTTTGCCCACCATCCTAAGCAGAGGGTCATTCTGGCTGGGCATTCCAAGGGAGGAAATCTAGCCATCTATGCTGCTAGTCAAATTGAGCAAAGCTTGCAGGATCAAATCACAGCAGTTTATACCTTTGATGCGCCTGGTCTCCACAAAGAACTGACACAAACTGAGGGCTATCAAAGGATAATGGATAGAACCAAGGTCTTCATCCCACAAGGGTCCATTATCGGTATGATGATGGAAATCCCTAACCACCAAATCATCGTGCACAGTACTGCCTTAGGTGGTATCGCCCAACACGATACGTTTAGTTGGCAGATTGAGGACAAGCACTTCGTTCAACTGGATAAAACCAACAGTGATAGCCAACAAGTTGACACAACCTTCAAGGAGTGGGTGGCCACAGTCCCTGATGAGGAACTCCAGCTCTACTTCGACCTCTTCTTTGGCACCATTCTAGATTCTGGGATTAGCTCCATTAATGACCTGTCCTCCTTCAAGGCTATCGAACATATTCATCATCTCTTTGTCCAAGCTCAATCCCTCACTCCAGCAGAAAGGGAAACAATGGGGCGCCTTACCCAATTATTGATTGATACCCGTTACCAAGCTTGGAAGAATAGATAGTAGCTTTCAAAAATCAAATGTATATAATCATGACCACCCGTCAAACGGGTGGTTTGTCCCAGGGCTATAAGCCCAAATT
>NZ_CAUQJA010000049.1:0-3247 GCF_963518475.1 uncultured Streptococcus sp.
GACAAGGGTGCCAAATCTATCCCAAATCCCGTATAAGAATGTTCCTCTAACTCACTATAATCTGGCTCCCCGTGACGTACAAAGATAATCTTCATCTTAGTGTCCAGTTGACCCAAAACCACCAGTTCGCACACCATCAGCTGCATCTCCATCTGCAATTAAGAAAGGAGCAAAGACAGCCTGGACCACACGTTCCCCAACTTCGAGAATCACTTCTTGGTCTGTGATATTCTTCATCTGCGCAAAAATATGCCCTTCATTTCCAGGATTTCCATAATAATCTCCATCAATGACACCCACAGAGTTAATCAAGACCAAGCCCTTCTTACGAGGATTTGAAGAGCGATCATAAAGGTAAAGAACCTCAGTCGGCTGCATATAAGCCTTAACCCCTGTCGGAACCAAGACAATCTCTCCTGGCGCAATAACTGTACGCACAGCAACCTTTAAGTCGTAACCAGCCGCATGCGCTGTCTCACGCTTTGGCAATAAATTCTCATCTGTAAAAGTCGAAACCAATTCAAAACCACGAATTTTCATATTCTTCTCTTTTCTATTATTATTTATTCTAGATTATTCTATCTTATTTATTCGGAAAAAGCACGAAAAAAAAGAGCACACAATTCAAATCGCTTAGGGCTGCTGGATTCCTCCCCTGACCCGCTTCACGCAGAACTGTTGCTCCACTATTTATTATATCACATTCCTATTCATTTTAAAAGCAAAATTATTTTTTCCGTCTATTTCTAAAAAAGTCCTGCATAATAGCTGCACATTCATCCTCCAAAATTCCCGTTTCAACCTCCACACGATGATTGAGACGCTCATCTGTCAAGATATCGTACAAACTCCCAGCAGCGCCAAATTTCTGGTTTTTAGCCCCATAGACCACGTTTGGAATACGGGCAAGTCCAATCGCCCCACTACACATGACACAAGGCTCAATGGTCACAAAAAGCGTGCAATCAAGCAAGCGCCAGCTCTCCTCACTCAGGTTCGCATTCTCTATGGCCATAATCTCCGCATGCATAACCGCTCGCTGCAGTTCCTCACGCGCATTATGCCCACGGCCAATGATTTTGCCATCTTTGACAATCACACAACCAATTGGAATTTCATCGTGTTCAAGAGCAATCTCAGCCTCTTTCAATGCCTCTCTCATAAAGACTTCTTTTTCTTCAACTGTATAATTCATCAATTTCCCTTTTCCTACTTGTCGATTTTATTATTATATCATGAATCCCAAGACAAAAAAAGCCACCGAATGCGGTGACTTTATAGGGAGATTATTATGAAAAAGAAAAGTTTAGGATATTTGTTACAACAAGTTAGGAGGTCTTCTTGTAACTGTCTATAGTATACCCGACCTATCTTAAACAAATCTTAAAAATCTCTTAGGACCAAACACTTTCTAAAATATTTGTTTGTTCACGACCAGGACCTACTGAGAAAGTAGAAATACGAACGCCAACCAATTCACTCACACGACGAACATAGTTACGCGCATTCTCCGGAAGATCTTCCAAATTACGAACTCCAGTAATATCTTCTGACCAACCTGGTAACTCTTCATAAATAGGCTTGCAACGTTTCAATTGCTCAAGACTAGCTGGATAGTAGTCAATACGTTGACCATCAAGATCATAGGCCACACAGATTTTCACTGTATCTAAACCACTCAAAACATCGATAGAGTTCAATGAAAGGTTAGTGATACCAGAAACACGACGACTATGACGCATCACAACTGAGTCAAACCAACCCACACGACGTGGACGACCAGTTGTTGTACCATATTCATGACCTACTTCACGGATGCGTTCTCCCACTTCATCAAACAACTCAGTTGGGAAAGGACCGTCTCCTACACGACTCGTATAGGCTTTACATACACCAACAACCTTGTCAATCTTACTTGGACCAACACCAGAACCAATCGTAACACCACCAGCCACAGGGTTTGATGACGTAACAAATGGATACGTACCTTGGTCGATATCTAGCATAACACCTTGTGCACCTTCAAAAAGCACACGTTTACCATTATCAAGCGCATCATTCAAGATAACAGATGTATCTGTCACATATTTCTTGATTTGTTGACCATATTCGTAATATTCTTCAAAAATATCATCGAAAGCAATCGCTTTACTGTCATACAATTTTTCAAAAAGACGATTCTTTTCAGCAAGGTTACGTTCTAAGCGCTCACGGAAAATATCTTTATCTAAAAGATCGGCGATACGAATCCCAACACGAGCAGCCTTGTCCATATAAGCTGGACCAATTCCCTTAATTGTAGTACCAATCTTATTGTCGCCCTTAGCTTCTTCTTGCAAACGATCCAACTCGATATGATAAGGCAAAATGACATGCGCGCGATCAGAAATACGCAAGTTATCAGTTGTAACACCTTCCTCATGAAGATAGCTCAACTCTTTTACAAGAGATTTAGGATTTACAACCATACCATTCCCAATAACAGAGATTTTTTCAGGGAAGAAAATTCCAGATGGAATCAAGTGCAACTTAAATTTCTTACCATCAATCACAATCGTGTGACCTGCATTATCACCACCTTGGTAACGTGCAATCACTTCTGCATTCGCTGAAAGGAAGTCTGTAATCTTCCCTTTACCTTCATCACCCCATTGGGTACCTACAACAACAACTGAAGTCATAATCTTGTCTGAGCCCTCAGGCTCTTCCTTTCTCACATACATGGCAGGACTCTCACCTGCAATTATATCTTACAATTTATTATAAGAAAAAATCGCCTTTTTATCAAGAAGAAACAATAGAAAGATTTGCTATTTCCAACTATTAAAAAATGATTTAGAAATAATTCCGGCTATTTATCATTATATTCCTACAAAAAGTTAAATTTGTTCGGAAATTAACTCATACTGTCTCAACAAGCAACAAAACCTTGTTTCATTATCAATTTTTCAAGATACAAACGATAAGCAACACGATAATGGTAAACAATAAAATCCCGATAGCTCACAATACGATATCGGACAAGATAATAAATCAAAAACTTAAAATGAAAATGTTCCCAGTCCCAACTATTACCAAAGAAAGTAGCATACTCTTCTTCGATACTGTCATAGAAATCAGTCATCTGATCATAAATATTTTGTAGCATAAGCATACACTCCTTTACTTTTTATGATCTTATTCTAACAAAAAATTTTAATTAATCATTAATAATTCCTGAATTGTTAAAATACCAACCTCAACAAGA
>NZ_CAUQJA010000050.1:0-3091 GCF_963518475.1 uncultured Streptococcus sp.
GCAGGAATTGACTTTGTCGGAACAACCTTATCAGGATACACATCTTACAGTCCAAAAGTGGATGGTCCCGATTTTGAATTAATTAAAAAACTCTGTGATGCTGGTGTAGATGTCATTGCAGAAGGGAAAATTCATACACCAGAACAAGCCAAACAAATCCTTGGATATGGAGTGCGAGGCATCGTTGTAGGTGGCGCTATTACTAGACCAAAAGAGATTACAGAACGCTTCGTTGCTGGTCTTAAATAACACAATTTAAAAACAGAGGAGAGTGATGGATGCGTCGGATGAAATGAAAACGTATACAAATGCAATCTTACTCATTATCCAATATGGATACGCTTATCAATTAGGAGAATACAAATGAAATTTAGAAAACTAGCTTGTACAGTACTTGCGGGTGCTGCGGTTCTTGGCCTTGCTGCATGTGGTAATTCTGGTGGTAGCAAAGATGCTGCTAAATCAGGTGGAGATGGCGCTAAAACAGAAATCACTTGGTGGGCATTCCCAGTCTTCACTCAAGAAAAAACTGGTGACGGTGTTGGAACATATGAAAAATCAATCATCGAAGCTTTTGAAAAAGCAAATCCAGATGTAAAAGTGAAATTGGAAACCATCGACTTCAAGTCTGGTCCTGAAAAAATCACAACAGCTATCGAAGCAGGGACAGCTCCAGACGTACTTTTTGACGCACCAGGACGTATCATCCAATACGGTAAAAACGGTAAATTGGCTGAGTTGAACGATCTCTTCACAGACGAATTTGTTAAAGATGTTAACAATGAAAACATTGTACAAGCAAGTAAAGCTGGAGACAAAGCTTACATGTATCCAATCAGTTCAGCACCATTCTATATGGCTATGAACAAGAAAATGTTGGAAGAGGCTGGAGTTGCAAACCTTGTAAAAGAAGGTTGGACAACTGATGATTTTGAAAAAGTTTTGAAAGCGCTTAAAGATAAAGGCTACACACCAGGTTCATTGTTCAGTTCTGGTCAAGGGGGAGACCAAGGAACACGTGCCTTCATCTCAAACCTTTACGGCGGTTCTGTAACAGATAAAGATGTTACAAAATATACAACTGATGATCCTAAATTCGTCAAAGGTCTTGAAAAAGCAGCTGGCTGGATTAAAGACGGTTTGTTGAACAATGGTTCACAATTTGACGGTGGAGCAGATATCCAAAACTTTGCCAACGGTCAAACATCTTACACAATCCTTTGGGCACCAGCTCAAAACGGTATCCAAGCTAAACTCTTGGAAGCAAGTAAAGTAGAAGTGGTAGAAGTGCCATTCCCATCAGATTCAGGTAAACCAGCTCTTGAATACCTTGTAAACGGATTTGCAGTATTCAACAATAAAGACGACAAGAAAGTTGCAGCATCTAAGAAATTCGTTCAATTCATCGCGGATGACAAAGAATGGGGTCCAAAAGACGTTGTTCGTACAGGTGCCTTCCCAGTTCGTACATCATTTGGCAAACTTTATGAAGACAAACGTATGGAAACAATCAGTGGTTGGACTAAATACTACTCACCATACTACAACACTATCAATGGTTTTGCTGAAATGAGAACACTTTGGTTCCCAATGTTGCAATCTGTATCAAATGGTGACGAAAAACCAGCGGATGCTTTGAAAGCCTTCACTGAAAAAGCTAACGAAACAATTAAAAAAGCTACAAAACAATAAGCACTAAATCAGATTGACTCCTCCCTTTTCCCTGTGCATAGTCTATGTAAGAAAAGGGAGGATTTTGTTTGAAATGTAAGGAACTGTCAAGAAATTAAAATGAAGTTCTTACATAAGCGAATCTTAAAAAATTTCATTTTGATTTTAAAACAGTTCAAGAAAATCCAAAATATTTTATTTGTGAAAGAGAGGTGCCGACTGTGAAAGTCAATAAAATTCGTATGCGGGAAACAGTGATTTCCTACGCTTTCCTAGCACCAGTATTATTCTTCTTTGTCATCTTTGTATTGGCTCCTATGATTATGGGATTCATTACAAGTTTCTTTAACTACTCAATGACTAAATTTGAGTTTGTAGGCTTGGACAACTATGTTCGCATGTTTAAAGACCCTGTCTTTATGAAGTCTTTGATCAATACCGTGATTCTGGTTATTGGATCTGTACCAGTTGTTGTTCTATTCTCACTCTTTGTAGCATCTCAGACCTATCATCAAAATGCTATTGCCAGATCCTTCTACCGTTTTGTCTTCTTCCTTCCAGTTGTAACAGGTAGTGTTGCCGTAACAGTTGTTTGGAAATGGATTTATGACCCACTATCAGGGATTTTAAACTTTGTCCTTAAGTCAAGCCACATCATCAGCCAGAACATTTCTTGGTTGGGAGATAAAAACTGGGCTTTGATGGCGATTATGATTATCCTTTTGACTACATCTGTTGGTCAGCCGATTATCCTCTATATCGCTGCCATGGGAAATATTGACAATTCATTGGTAGAAGCAGCGCGTGTTGATGGTGCGACTGAATTGCAAGTATTCTGGAAGATTAAATGGCCAAGCCTCCTTCCAACAACACTTTACATCGCAATCATTACAACAATCAACTCATTCCAGTGTTTCGCCTTGATTCAGTTGTTGACATCTGGTGGTCCAAACTATTCAACAAGTACACTTATGTACTACCTTTACGAAAAAGCCTTCCAGTTGACAGAATACGGCTATGCAAACACAATCGGTGTCTTCTTGGCAGTGATGATCGCTATCGTAAGCTTTGTTCAATTTAAAGTACTTGGAAACGACGTAGAATATTAAAGAAAGGAGACAGCTATGCAATCTACACAAAAGAAACCTTTAACAGCTTTCACTGTTATTTCAACTATTATCTTGCTCTTGTTGACCGTGCTGTTCATCTTTCCATTCTACTGGATTTTGACAGGTGCCTTCAAATCACAACCTGATACAATCGTTATTCCACCACAATGGTTCCCTAAAATGCCAACTATGGAGAACTTCCAACAACTCATGGTGCAAAACCCTGCTATGCAGTGGATGTGGAACTCTGTGTTTATCTCATTGGTAACCATGTTCTTAGTTTGTGCAACCTCTTCTCTAGCAGGTTATGT
>NZ_CAUQJA010000051.1:0-2940 GCF_963518475.1 uncultured Streptococcus sp.
CAAAGACAAGGAAATAAAGATGAATAAGAAAATATTAGAAACATTAGAGTTCAATAAGGTCAAGGCTTTGTTTGAACCTCATTTGTTGACCGAGCAGGGCTTGGAGCAATTGAGACAGCTGGCTCCGACTGCCAAAGCAGATAAAATCAAACAGGCTTTTGCTGAGATGAAGGAAATGCAGGCTCTTTTTGTTGAGCAACCGCATTTTACCATTCTCGCAACCAAGGAAATTGCAGGAGTCTGCAAGCGTTTGGAGATGGGGGCGGATCTCAATATCGAGGAGTTCCTGCTCTTGAAGCGCGTGCTTCTTTCTAGCAGAGAACTGCAAAGTTTTTATGCCAATCTGGAAAACGTCAGCTTGACAGAATTAGCCCTCTGGTTTGAAAAATTACACGATTTTCCGCAATTACAAGGAAATTTACAAGCCTTTAATGATGCAGGTTTCATTGAAAATTTTGCCAGTGAAGAATTGGCGCGAATCCGTCGAAAAATCCATGATAGCGAGAGTCAGGTCCGCGATGTTTTGCAAGACCTGCTCAAGCAAAAAGCGCAGATGTTGACGGAAGGGATTGTTGCCAGCAGAAATGGCCGTCAGGTTTTACCAGTTAAAAACACCTACCGCAATAAGATTGCAGGTGTCGTTCATGATATTTCTGCCAGCGGAAACACCGTCTATATCGAACCCCGTGAGGTGGTCAAACTGAGCGAAGAAATAGCCAGTTTGCGAGCAGATGAGCGCTATGAAATGCTTCGCATTCTCCAAGAAATTTCTGAACGTGTCCGCCCTCATGCGGCTGAAATAGCCAATGATGCTTGGATTATCGGCCATCTGGACTTGATTCGTGCCAAGGTTCGTTTTATCCAAGAAAGGCAAGCAGTCGTTCCTCAGCTGTCAGAAAATCAGGAGATTCAACTGCTCCATGTCTGCCATCCTTTGGTCAAAAATGCCGTCGCAAATGATGTCCATTTTGGTCAAGATTTAACAGCCATTGTCATTACAGGTCCCAATACAGGTGGGAAGACCATCATGCTTAAAACTCTGGGCTTGACGCAGGTGATGGCTCAGTCCGGTTTGCCGATTTTAGCAGATAAGGGAAGTCGTGTTGGTATTTTTGAAGAAATCTTTGCAGATATTGGAGATGAGCAGTCTATTGAGCAGAGCTTGTCTACCTTCTCTAGCCACATGACCAATATTGTGGATATTCTTGGTAAGGTCAACCAGCATTCGCTCTTGCTCTTGGATGAGTTGGGGGCTGGTACCGATCCTCAAGAGGGAGCTGCCCTTGCCATGGCTATTCTGGAAGACCTTCGCCTGCGTCAAGTCAAGACCATGGCGACGACCCACTATCCGGAACTAAAGGCCTATGGTATTGAGACAGCCTTTGTGCAAAATGCCAGCATGGAGTTTGATACTGCGACTCTTCGCCCGACCTATCGCTTTATGCAGGGTGTGCCTGGACGAAGCAATGCTTTTGAAATTGCTAAACGTTTAGGTCTATCTGAAGTTATCGTAGGAGATGCTAGTCAGCAGGTCGATCAGGACAATGATGTCAACCGAATCATTGAACAACTGGAAGAGCAGACGCTAGAAAGTCGCAAACGCTTGGACAATATCCGTGAGGTGGAGCAAGAAAATCTCAAGATGAACCGTGCTCTCAAAAAACTTTACAACGAGCTCAATCGTGAAAAGGAAACTGAGCTTAACAAAGCGCGTGAACAAGCTGCTGAGATTGTGGACATGGCTCTAAGTGAGAGTGACCAGATTCTCAAAAATCTCCACAGCAAATCTCAACTTAAACCCCACGAAATCATTGAAGCCAAGGCCACGCTGAAAAAATTGGCTCCTGAAAAAGTGGACTTGTCTAAAAACAAGGTCCTTCAAAAGGCCAAGAAAAAACGTGCTCCAAAGGTGGGAGATGATATCGTGGTTCTCAGTTATGGACAGCGTGGTACCTTGACCAGTCAACTCAAGGACGGCCGCTGGGAAGCCCAAGTTGGCTTGATTAAGATGACCTTGGAAGAGAAAGAATTTGACCTTGTTCAAGCCCAGCAAGAAAAGCAAGTCAAGAAGAAACAGGTCAATGTTGTGAAACGAACTTCTGGTCGAGGACCTCAAGCCAGACTGGACCTTCGAGGCAAGCGCTATGAAGAAGCCATGAATGAGCTAGATGCCTTTATCGACCAAGCCTTGCTTAATAATATGGCTCAAGTTGATATCATCCATGGTATCGGAACAGGAGTCATCCGTGAAGGAGTCACTAAATACCTACAAAGAAACAAGCATGTCAAGAGTTTCGGCTATGCCCCACAAAATGCTGGAGGTAGTGGTGCGACTATTGTGACATTTAAAGGATAGAAGTATTCCGAGCTTTATACAGTAAAAACTGTTGAATTAAGTTTTACTAATAAACACATTGACAAAAGCCAACATTTTTTGTAAAATAAGAATCAATTAAATACCAACACCGAATGAAGTTTAATAGAAGTGGGGAATCGTTTGATTTTCCATGACTGTAAATGGACGGAACTCTGGAGAGACCGTAAAGGCACCGAAGGGGCAAGGCAGGCAACTGCTCAAACTCTCAGGTAAAAGGACAGAGCTAGGATAGACCGCTTTTTAGCATTTATCTAAGCATTCCAGAGTACATGTATCTTGCATGTGCTCTTTCTTTTGGGGTTGAAAAGATAGGAGAAGGAAATGTTAGAATTGCTTAAATCAATCGATGCTTTTGCTTGGGGACCGCCCCTCTTGATTCTCTTGGTCGGAACAGGGATTTACCTAACTGCCCGTTTAGGACTCTTGCAGGTTTTGCGTCTCTCGAAGGCTTTTCAGCTTATTTTTATCAAGGACAAGGGGCATGGAGATGTATCCAGTTTTGCGGCCTTGTGTACAGCCCTAGCAGCGACAGTTGGTACGGGAAATATTATCGGGGTGGCGAC
>NZ_CAUQJA010000052.1:0-2926 GCF_963518475.1 uncultured Streptococcus sp.
GATTATGCAGATTTCAGATGCAGAATGGCAGGTCATGAAGATTATTTGGATGCAAGGAGAGCAGACTAGTACGGATTTGATCAGGGTTCTGGCGGAGCGGTTCGACTGGTCCAAGTCAACCATTCAAACTCTTTTGGCTCGTTTGGTTGAGAAAGAGTGTTTGACTCGGAAAAAAGAAGGCAAGTCTTTTGTTTATTCAGCACTTTTAACTTTGGACCAAAGTCGGGATTTACTTGTCCAAGATATCAAAGACAAGGTTTGTTCCCGTAGGATTAAGAACTTGCTGGCTGATTTGATTGCTGAATGTGATTTTACTCAGGCTGACTTGGAAGACTTGGAAGCTGTGATTTCTGAGAAGAAATCAAGCGCTGTAACAAAAGTAAAATGTAATTGTATGTAAAGGAGACGTCATGTTAAATAGTATTGTAACCATTGTTTGTATTACCCTTATCGCCTTTATCTTGTTTTGGTTTTTCAAAAAGCCTGAAAAATCTGGACAAAAAGCCCAGCAAAAAAACGGCTACCAAGAGATTCGAGTGGAGGTCATGGGGGGCTATACGCCTGAGTTGATTATCCTCAATAAATCAGTGCCAGCCCGCATTGTCTTTGACCGCAAGGACCCTTCACCCTGTCTGGACCAAATTGTTTTTCCAGATTTTGGTGTACATGCGGACCTGCCAATGGGTGAAGAGTATGTAGTGGAAATCACGCCTGAGCAGGCTGGAGAGTATGGTTTCTCTTGTGGCATGAATATGATGCACGGCAAGATGATTGTAGAATAGGAGAATGATATGAATGAAATTGTAAAAGCAAGTCTTGAAAATGGTGTTCAAAAAATCCGTATCACGGCAGACAAAGGCTATCATCCAGCCCATATCCAGCTTCAAAAGGGAATTCCAGCTGAGATTACCTTTCATCGAGCAACTCCTTCAAACTGTTACAAGGAAATTCTGTTTGAAGAAGAAGGCATCTTAGAACCAATCGGCGTAGACGAAGAGAAAGTCATTCGTTTTACACCTCAAGAATTAGGTCAACATGAATTTTCTTGTGGTATGAAGATGCAAAAGGGAAGTTATACAGTTGTTGAGAAGACTCGAAAATCTCTATCACTTTTACAGCGTTTTTGGATTACTAGTATCTTTACTGTGCCTCTTGTGATCCTCATGATTGGGATGTCGACAGGAGGAATTAGTCACCAAGTCATGCGTTGGGGCACCTTTTTAGCCACAACACCGATTATGCTAGTAGCAGGTGGTCCTTATATCCAAAGTGCTTGGGCTAGTTTTAAAAAGCACAATGCCAACATGGATACCTTGGTTGCTCTGGGAACCCTAGTGGCCTATTTCTATAGCTTAGTTGCCCTCTTCGCTGGCCTCCCCGTTTACTTTGAAAGTGCTGCATTTATCTTCTTCTTCGTTCTTATGGGAGCCGTTTTTGAGGAGAAAATGCGGAAAAATACTTCCCAAGCTGTGGAGAAATTACTTGACTTGCAGGCTAAAACTGCAGAAGTCTTGCGTGAGGATAACTATGTTCAAGTCCCTTTGGAGCAAGTCAAGGTAGGTGACCTGATTCGAGTGCGTCCCGGTGAAAAGATTGCGGTTGATGGTGTCGTAGTAGAAGGTATCTCTAGTATTGATGAGTCTATGGTGACAGGTGAGAGTCTGCCTGTGGACAAGACAGTTGGAGATACCGTCATTGGTTCAACCATCAATAATAGTGGAACACTTGTTTTTAGAGCAGAAAAAGTTGGTTCAGAGACTGTTTTGGCTCAGATTGTGGATTTTGTGAAGAAAGCTCAGACAAGTCGTGCGCCGATTCAGGACTTGACGGATAAGATTTCAGGGATTTTTGTCCCAGCAGTTGTCATTTTAGGGATTGTGACCTTTTGGGTTTGGTTCGTCTTGCTCAGGGATAGTGTAGTTGTGCTTGGAGCGAGCTTTGTGTCTTCGCTTCTCTATGGAGTAGCAGTTCTGATTATTGCCTGCCCTTGTGCATTGGGACTTGCAACACCGACAGCCCTTATGGTGGGGACAGGTCGCAGTGCCAAGATGGGAGTTCTCCTCAAAAATGGAACGGTTCTACAGGAAATCCAGAAAGTTCAAACTATCGTCTTTGATAAGACCGGAACTTTGACTGAAGGGAAACCTGTGGTCACAGATATCATCGGCGACGAAGTAGAAGTGCTTGGATTGGCAGCTTCCTTGGAAGAAGCTTCTCAACACCCACTGGCTGAAGCCGTTGTGAAACGAGCGAGTGAAGCTGGACTTGAGTTTCAAACTGTTGAAAATTTCCAAGCCTTGCACGGAAAAGGTGTCTCAGGGCAAATCAATGGAAAACAAGTTTTGCTTGGAAATGCTAAAATGCTGGATAGCATGGATATTTCTAGCATTTATCAAGAAAAACTAGAAGAACTAGAAAAAGAAGCTAAGACAGTTGTTTTCTTGGCTGTGGACAATGAAATCAAAGGCTTGCTTGCTCTGCAAGATATTCCTAAGGAAAATGCTAAGCTTGCCATCAGTCAGTTGAAAAAACGAGGTCTTAAAACAGTCATGCTGACAGGAGACAATGCAGGTGTGGCGCGTGCTATTGCCGATCAGATCGGAATCGAAGAGGTCATTGCAGGTGTCTTACCAGAAGAAAAAGCCCATGAAATCCATAAACTACAAGCGACTGGAAAAGTAGCCTTTGTTGGTGATGGTATCAATGACGCTCCTGCCCTCAGTGTAGCAGATGTGGGGATTGCTATGGGAGCTGGAACAGATATTGCCATCGAGTCAGCAGATTTGGTGTTGACAACTAATAACCTCCTAGGAGTGGTTCGTGCCTTTGACATGAGTAAGAAAACCTTTAATCGAATTCTGCTCAATCTTTTCTGGGCCTTTATCTACAATGTCGCCGGAATTCCGATTGCAGCAGGAGTCTTTTC
>NZ_CAUQJA010000053.1:0-2526 GCF_963518475.1 uncultured Streptococcus sp.
ATGATTGTCATTGTCAACAAATTTGTGGCTCTTTCAAAACCAGGTATGCAGTTGACAATTGCTGTGGTTACAGCTATTGCCATTGCAAGCGTATTAGGAAGCTCGTTTAAGGTTGAGTTTCTTGCAAACCTTGTCAACGCTCTTCCTTTTGCCAAGGCATCACTCCCATGGTTGGTGCCAGCCATCGTTGGAATCTTGCTCTCATTGGTTCTACCAAACAAGCAAGAAAGCGATGTTTTTGAAATGGAATAATCATTAAAATCACTTTTGTAGCCAAGTCTACAGGAGTGATTTTCTTTTTTTATCCGATGATAAATGTGTTATAATAGGTAGCAAAAGAGGTGAAGAAATGAATCAAACAGTAGAATATATCAAAGAACTGACAGCCATTGCATCGCCAACGGGCTTCACTCGTGAGATTTCGGACTATTTAGTCAAGACTCTAGAAGGTTTTGGTTACCAGCCGGTTCGCACAGCTAAGGGTGGTGTCAATGTGACCATTAAAGGTCAAAATGATGAAGAGCATCGCTATGTGACTGCCCATGTGGATACGCTGGGGGCCATTGTCCGTGCTGTCAAACCAGACGGTCGTCTCAAAATGGACCGTATCGGTGGTTTTCCTTGGAACATGATTGAAGGTGAAAACTGTACCGTTCATGTGGCTAGCACAGGTCAAAAAGTATCAGGAACCATCCTCATCCACCAAACTTCTTGCCATGTCTATAAGGATGCAGGAACTGCAGAACGCACTCAGGACAATATGGAAGTGCGTTTGGATGCAAAAGCGACCAATGAAAAAGAAACTCGTGCTCTTGGCATTGAGGTCGGTGATTTTATCAGCTTTGATCCACGAACTGTCGTGACAGAGACAGGTTTTATCAAGTCTCGTCATTTGGACGATAAGGTCAGTGCAGCGATTTTGCTTAACCTCCTTCGTATTTATAAGGAAGAGAAGATTGAATTGCCAGTAACAACCCATTTTGCTTTTTCAGTCTTTGAAGAAGTGGGGCATGGGGCTAACTCTAATATTCCTGCTCAGGTGGTAGAATATCTGGCTGTGGATATGGGAGCTATGGGAGATGACCAGCAAACAGACGAATATACAGTGTCTATCTGTGTCAAGGATGCTTCTGGACCTTATCACTATGACTTCCGTCAACATTTGGTTGCTTTGGCTAAAGAGCAAGATATTCCATTTAAGCTGGATATCTATCCATTTTATGGTTCGGACGCTTCAGCAGCCATGTCAGCTGGCGCAGAGGTCAAACACGCCCTTCTCGGAGCTGGTATTGAGTCTAGTCACTCTTATGAGCGTACTCATATTGACTCGGTGGTCGCAACGGAGCGTATGGTTGATGCTTATCTTAAGAGCGCATTGGTAGACTAATATGTGTTTGATTTGCCAGAGAATTGAGCTCATCAAGAAGGGAGAGAGTCCCTATTTTGTCAAAGAGTTGGAAACAGGCTATCTTGTGGTTGGAGACCACCAGTATTTTGCAGGCTATAGTCTCTTTCTAGCCAAGGAACATGTCACCGAATTGCACCATTTGAAAAAGGAGACAAGACTCCGTTTTCTAGAAGAAATGAGTGTGGTCCAAGAGGCGGTTGCTAAGGCCTTTGCTGCTGAGAAAATGAATATCGAACTGCTAGGAAATGGTGATGCCCATCTTCATTGGCATCTGTTTCCTAGACGAAGAGGTGATATGAATGGTCACGGTCTCAAGGGACGTGGTCCAGTTTGGTGGGTTCCCTTTGAAGAAATGACAGCAGAAACCTGCCAAGTAAAACCTGATGAGATCAAACAATTAGTCAAATGTTTATCGTCAGAACTAGATAACCTATTAGAAATAAAGGAGTAGAAATGAAAAAAAGATACCTTATCTTGACAGCCTTGCTAGCCTTGAGTCTAGCAGCTTGTTCACAAGAAAAAGCAAAAAATGAAGATGGCTCAGCTAAGACAGAGCAAACAGCTAAAGCTGATGGAACAGTTGGAAGTAAGTCTCAAGGAGCTACTCAGAAAAAAGCAGAAGTGGTCAATAAAGGAGACTACTACAGCATCCAAGGGAAATACGATGAAATCATCGTAGCCAATAAACACTACCCATTGTCAAAAGACTACAATCCAGGGGAAAATCCAACAGCCAAGGCTGAGTTGGTCAAACTCATCAAAGCGATGCAAGAGGCAGGTTTCCCAATTAGTGACCATTACAGTGGCTTTAGAAGTTATGAAACTCAGACCAAGCTCTATCAAGATTATGTTAATCAAGACGGAAAGGCAGCTGCTGACCGTTACTCTGCCCGACCTGGCTATAGTGAACACCAAACTGGCTTGGCCTTTGATGTTATTGGGACTGATGGTGATTTAGTAACGGAAGAAAAAGCAGCCCAATGGCTCTTGGACCATGCAGCTGATTATGGCTTTGTTGTCCGTTATCTCAAAGGTAAAGAAAAAGAAACAGGCTATATGGCTGAAGAATGGCACCTTCGTTATGTCGGAAAAGAAGCAAAAGAAATTGCAGAGAGTGG